>CAZSON010000058.1:0-14086 GCA_964608375.1 uncultured Desulfobacter sp.
TTTTTCAATATGTTGCTGTGGCCCGCCCCCAGGGTTACTCCAGGTTTACTATCACCGCCCCACGGTCATATCCCGGATCGCATCCCCCGCAGTATTTGAGGCTGCCGGTTTGGTCGTCAACCTGGCTCAGTTTGCCAACCAGCCGCCGTCCACGGTCAGGGTGGCTCCATGCACAAAGTCCGATGCCGCCGAAGCCAGGTAGACCGCAGCCCCGCCGATGTCTTCGGCGTTGCCCCAGCGCTTGGCCGGAACCCTGCCCATCAGGGCCGCGGAGCGCTCCGGATCGTCTTGTAAAGCCTGGGTCAAATCGGTGGCGAAAAAGCCCGGTGCAATGGCGTTGACATTCACCCCTTTGTCCGCCCACGCATTACAGCAAGAGCGGGTCAATCCCACCAGAGCATGCTTGCTGGCCGCATAGGCCGGTATGTTGAGCCCCCCTTGAAAAGACAAGATAGATGCCACGTTGATAATCTTGCCATAACCCTTTTCTATCATCAGCTTGGCTGCGACCTGACTCATCAGCATGGCCGCGTGTAAATTGACCTCCAGGTTGGAGTCCCAGGCTGATTCGGGGAATTCCTCATTGGGCATACGAGTGATAATGCCCGCGCAGTTGACCAGGACATCCAGGCCGCCCATTTTTTTAGCCAGGTGGGGAATTATTTTCCGAGTTTGAGCGCGGTCGCTGAGATCCGCCACATGGTGCCGGCAAAGCCTCCCAAGGGCCTTGATTTCATCCCGCAGCTCCGGATTGTCCCCGCGACTGACCAAGGCGATATCAGCCCCGGCCTGGGCCAGGGCCAGGGCAATAGCCTTGCCCAGTCCCTTGGTGCCGCCGGTAACCACGGCCTTTTTGCCGTCCAGTTTGAATTTGTCCAGAATCATGATTTCAACCCGTACTTGGCCATATTGGCTTCAGCTATTTCCTGAAGGTGCTTTATCTCGGCTGCGCCCTCATCGCTTTTGAATAGATGCGCAAACCGCTTCTGCCCTTTGAGATAGTTGCCTACCGGCACCGGTTTTTTAATCTTTCGCACTTTGCTGATCCGGCCATTTTCCACTTCAAAAAGCGGTACCAAGCCAGAGTTCACCGCCAGTCGGGCATACTCCATGGTAAGATGGGCGGGAAATCCCCAGACGGAGGTACAAGGCTGGTCTATCTGAATGTAGCGCGGCCCTCTGAACTCCATGGCTCGCTTCACCTTTTTCTGCAAATCTTTCAGGTAGCCTACCGAAGCCGTCGCCACATAGGGGGTGCCATGGGCCGCGATGATGGCTGGAATGTCTTTTTTAGGCTGCACCTTGCCCATGGAGCAGATGCCGGCCGGAGAAGTTGTGGTGGCTGCCCTTTCCGGTGTGGCCCCGGAGCACTGACCGCCGGTATTGCCATAGGCCGCGTTGTCCGTGCAGATATATAAGACATCGTCGCCCCTTTCCAGCATGCCGGAAAGCGCTCCGAGACCGATGTCAAAAGTGGAGCCGTCGCCGCCAATGGCCACCACCCGCGTGGCTGTTTTGCCCTTGGCCTTGAGGGCTGCGGCTACCCCGGTGGCCACCGAGGGTCCGTTCTCAAATACATGATGAATCCAGGGCACGCCCCAGGGCGAGGAGCCATAGGGCGAACTCACCGTCTCCAGACATCCGGTGGGGGTAACCACGATTACGTCAGGGCCGGTGGCCTCAAGTATATGACGCACCGCCAGGGTCAGGCCGCAGCCCGGGCAAGCCCGGTGGCCCGACACGAATAGCTCATCGTACTCGAATTGTATTGATGCTTCCATGATATCCTCCGCCTATGGTAGTATGTCGCGGTTAAGGTCGATCCACATCGGCTCATCCAAGGGCCGGCCGGCGGCGGCGATCTGGAGGGCTTTTCCCACCACAGTTGCCACCGTATCCTTGTTCACCTCTCGGCCTCCTAACCCGGCGATGAAATCCACCACCAAGGGCGCATCCGGCCGGTTGCACAATTTTGCTTTCAGGTCCAGGCCTATGGAGCCTTCAGATCCCATGGAGAAACTGGCCTCCATCACGGCCGCAACTTTGGCCCCGTTTAGCGCCTCCAGGATTTCTTCATAAGGAAAGGGACGGTAACAGCGGATCTTGATCAGGCCCACTTTTTGTCCGGCGGAGCGTAGGTCATCGACCGCATCCTTTATGGTCCCGCAGACGGAACCCAGGGCGATCAACACCACTTCGGCGTCATCGCAGCGGTAGGCCTCAATGAGCCCGCCGTGATCCCGTCCACAAATCCCGGTCAATTCGGCAAACACATGTTTCATGCGGCTCTTGGCTTTTTGCATAGTGTCGTGAACCGAATAATTAATTTCCATTTGCACATCCGCCTCGGAATAGGATCCCCAAGTTTTGGGCTCAGCCGGGTCCAGAAAATTGGGCGGATTGTAGGCCGGCAAGAAAGCGTCCACCGCTTCCTGTTCAATGGTGCTCACCAGCTCATATGAGTGGGTCAGCACCCAGCCGTCCATGCAGACCATCACCGGCAAGAGGATGTAGGGATCTTCGGCGATTTTGAAAGCTGCAACATGGGTGTCGTAGGCCTCCTGGCTGGATTCAACATAGAGCTGGATCATACCGGAATCCCTGAGACTCATGGTGTCGCGCTGGTCTATCTGGATGCTGATGGGGGCCGAGATGGAGCGGTTTACCCCGGTGATGACAAAGGGCAGCCGCTGCCCTACCGAGGCATAGAGCACCTCGGTCATGAGCAATAAACCCTGGGATGAGCTGGCCGTGTAACTGCGAGCCCCAGCTGCGGAGGATCCAGCCAAAACACTAGCCGCGGAAAACTCCGACTCCACCCGCACGTACTCCGATTCTATTTTGCCGTCCGCCGCCATCCTGGCAAGGCCTTCCACAATGTGGGTCTGGGGGCTGATGGGATAGGCTGAAATCACCTCGGGTCGGCAAACGCGTACCGCCTGGGCCACTGCCTCCGAACTTTCCATTACTTTTGCGTTTTCTGGCATCGTGCTCATCTACTTTTCCTCCGGTATAAGGTCTATGGCGTTAGCGGGGCACTCATACACGCACAATCCGCACCCTTTGCAAAACTCATAGTCGATCACATAATCAGGTTTATCCTGCCCCGCCACCTGCACGGCATGCACCGCGCTGTCCGGGCATACATCCACGCACATATGGCAGCGTTTGCAGTCGTCCTTGCGGATCACCGGGCGTCGGTCTCGCCAATTGCCGGTTTTATAGTTTAGGGAGGTCCGGCCTTTGACCACCGCTCCAACAGTAAGCTTCATTGTTTCACCTCCCTCAAACGGGCATGGCTTTCCTTGACCACCCGGGCATTTTTTTCACCCAATTCGCCGGGGAACTTGAGATTCACCGCGCGGATCACCGCTTCCAGGCTCAACTCTCCGGTCATAGCCGCAAACGCACCCAAAAGGGCTGTGTTCATAATTGGTCTGCCCAAAATACGCTGGGCAATATCCTCGGCGGTGAAGGTGAGTACCTTGGCCGGGGTATCCAGGCCAAGCTCATCAGCCGGACGGTTCGTATTCACCAGGATCATGCCATCCCCGGTCAAGCCGGTGCTTACCGGAACCTCTCCGATGATGGTGGCGTCTTGAACAATCACATAATCAGGCTCATTGACCTTGCAGCGAATGCGGATCGGATCATGGCTGATACGGCAAAAGGCCTCGATTGCCTTGCCCTTGCGCTCTCCTCCCCCGCCTAGAAAGGGAAAGGCCTGGCCGTATTTACCGTCTTCCAGCGCCGCAATAGCCATGAACTGGGCCAATACCAAGGACCCCTGGCCACCACGGCCATGGATGCGAATCTCCCTCATAAATCACCTCTTTGACTGCTTTTGGGATACATTCCCGTTTGTTTTCATTATGCCAAGATTCATCTCAAACAGCCGCCGCTTCCGCTTTGGCCAATTGGATTTTGTCAACCCTATGAAAACCGCTTTAAAACTTATCAAACCTAATCCAACCGGCTGAAACCGCCCGGGAGCATCAACTGAAAATTGCAGCCATCTTCCGTGCAATCCCGGCCTGAAAATCGGCAATTTCCTGAAAAACCGGCTGCATGCTGGCGTACTTAGCGGCCCTTACTGCATCGGGTTTGGCAATGTCTTCCACCTGGTGTATTTGTTCAATGATTCCGAAGTTGTCCCAAATACCGCTGCCCACCGCCGCCACGGCAGCCGCGCCCAGAACCGCTGCTTCCTGGTTGATATTGGTTTTGACGATGTCAAGGTTGTAGGCGTCGGCCAGGATTTCCCGCCACAGGGGCCCCTGGGCCATACCGCCCACCACTATCATCTCATCCGCCACCCGGGTCAGTTTACGCAACTCGTTGAGAGCCTGCCGCAAACCCAAAGCCACTCCTTCCATGACCGCACGGATGAGATCCGCCTTACTGTGCCCCAGGTCGAGGCCGGCAAAAGCGCCGCGCATATTGGGATTTGCATCCAGGGAAGAGCCCCCGGCCAGATTGGGATTGAATATTAGGCCATTGGCTCCCACCGGTGAGGTGGAAGCCAATGCTGTCATAAGGTCGCATGGATCGGCCCCGCTCTTTTCTGCCTCGGCTATCAGCTCGCCGCAAACCTGGTCCCGCAGCCAAAGGAAGCTGCTGCCGGCGGAGAAGATCGCCAAGGCTGAATTGAACATGCCAGGTATGACGTGGCTGAAGACAAAGGGTTTGCTTTGGGCATCCAAAACCGGTTCCACCGAGGTGACTGCGATCCAGCTGGAAGAGCCCAGAGAATTGTACACCGTTCCCTCTGCGATGTTGCGGGCGCCCAGGGCCATGCATGAGTTGTCAACCCCGCCTGCCACCACCTTCACTCCGGCGGACAGCCCCAATTCGCTTGCCACCTCCCGGGTCAGCTCACCTATGATTTCGGTAGATGGGACCGGATCCGGGAAAACCTCCCTGGGCAGGCCGCTGGCCTGGATGAGAGTCGGGGAGTAACCCCAGTTCCTGAGGTCGTAGGCTCCACAACCGGAAGCGTAGGAATGGTCGGTGACCAGTCGGCCGGTCAGCTTGTAATTAATGAAATCCTTGGTGCCGATGAACTTATGGGTTTGCTTAAATAGCTCCGGCTCGTTTTCCCGGAACCACTGCATTTTGAAAATGGAGTAATGGGCCGCCGGGAATCCGTTGCCCGTGGTCAGGTACCAGTCCTGCTCGTCCACGGTCTCAAAAAATGCTGCGGCCTGTTTTTTGGCGCGGGAGTCCGACCAGATGGGACTGGTCTCCCGCAAAAGTTCTCCGGTGCCGCTGATAGGCACTACCCCCAAGCTGTGCCCGGAAAGACCGATTGCGGCAATCTTATTGGGATTGATGCCCGAGGCACTGACAACCTCACCAATGCTGTCGGCAATAGTTCCCCACCAATCCATGGGCTTTTGTTCATGCCAGCCGGAATGCGAATAAAAGGTCTGATAGGATTTGAAACTTTGGGCCAGGCACGCGCCATCCCCGCGGTATAGACACGCCTTGTTCCCCCCGGTGCCCAGGTCAAAGGCCAATAAATATTTTGTACTCATGATGATTCCTAACTATTCGGCTGCTTGGGACAATATATGTTTGGCTGATTCATACCCTACGCCAAACCTGGCGGCCCCACGGCGATGAAGTTCAAGTAGGGTGTCCAGATCTCTAATTCCGCCGGCTGCCTTGATGGAGATTTTCCCACCCGCGCATGCATTCATCAAAGCCACATTATGCACCGTTGCACCCGTCTCGGCGCAACCGGTGCCGGTCTTAACAAAGGCAGCCCCGGCTGTAATACTAATCTCACAGCCCTTTTGTATCTGGTCGTCCGTCAGATGGTGGCACTCCAGAATAACCTTGACCGGTATTCCATCTGCTATTTCCACGACGCTTCGCACGTCGTGCTGAACTTCCTCAAGCCTGCCCGAACGCAACAGCCCCACATTGATGACCATATCCAATTCATTGCAGCCCATTTTGATCAGCTCTTCCGCTTCAGCCACCTTAATGGCGGTGGACCCACCCCCGGAAGGAAACCCGACCACCCCACCCAGATTGATCCCGGCTTCATCCTTTAATAGCTGTGCAGCCAGCGGGGTAAGGCTGGGCAGGGAAAATACCGCGATGCATTGATGCACCTTGGCCAGGTCAACCAGCGCCCTGACATCATCCTCTGTGTTCTGGGCCTGCACGGCGCTCAGGTCCATCATCCTGGCTAGCTCGCGCCGGTGCATCGGTTTGTTGTGATGTTGCAACTTCACATTATGGCTCCCAAAGGCCAGGGCACGAACTCACAATCCCCCAGATCCATGATTTCACTCTTGGTTTTGCGGCCCGAGGCGGTTTGCAGGATTGTATCAAAGATAGCTTGGCCCATCTCTTTTACAATGGTTGTTCCATCGACAATGAGCCCGCAATCAATATCCATATCATCTATTAGACGCTTGTAGATCTGGGTGTTGCTGGCCAATTTGATGGTCGGAGCCGGTTTGGAGCCCAAGACCGAACCCCGCCCGGTGGTGAAACAGATCATATTGGCTCCACCAGCGAGCATGCCGGTGATGGAAATCAGGTCATAACCTGGGGTATCCATGAACACCATACCTTTGGCCGTTACCGGCTCAGCGAAATCATATACCTCCATCAGGTCAGTGGACCCGGCCTTGGCCACGGCGCCCAGTGATTTTTCCAATATGGTTGTCAGCCCCCCGGCTTTGTTGCCGGGGGAAGGGTTATTATTCATCTCACCCTGGTTCCGGGTCACATATTCTCGCCACCAATCAATTTTGTCCAGCAGTTTCTGACCCACCTTGGGGTTGGCCGCACGAGCAAGCAGCAAGTGTTCCGCTCCGTAAATTTCCGGCGTCTCGCTGAGAATTACGGTTCCGCCGTTTCGGACCACTAAATCCGCGGCAGCCCCCAAAGCCGGATTGGCCGTTATTCCGGAGTAGCCATCGGACCCACCGCATTCCAAGCCAAGGAGAAGGTTGGAAGCCGGAACTGGCCGCCGCCTGGCTTTATCAGCCTCGGCCAGCATCTCACGTACTATTTCCATTCCCTGAGCTATGGTTTGCCTGCTGCCTCCGACGTCCTGGATGTTAAGGGTCTGGAGCATGGGCCCGGTTATTATGTCAGTGTTGCCCAAAAGGCAGTCCAGGTTATTGGTTTCGCACCCCAGCCCAACTAAGACCAATCCGGCAAAATTCGGATTGTGGGAGAATCCGGCCAGGGTGCGTTGGAGATATGCTAACCCCTCGCCTTGAAAATTCATCCCGCAGCCCAATCCATGAACCACCGGGACGATTCCATCCACGTTAGGGTATTTTCTTAAATCATCTTCCCGAAAGGCATCGGTAATCAACCGGGCCACACTGGCTGAGCAGCCAACCGTTGCCAAAACCCCGATATAGTTCCGGGTTGCGATTTGTCCGTCGGGTCGCACATAGCCAAGGAAATTAGCCTGATTCTGCTGCGGAACATAATCCGTGGGTCGGTTTTCTCCCCCAATGGAATAATTGGCAAGTGATTGCGCCATGCCTAAATTGTGGGTATGAACGTGCTGCCCGGCTTCAATTGCATGCAAAGCCGCGCCGATGACTTGACCGTATTTTCGAACCGGGGTGTCTGCTTTAATCCTTTTTGCGGCAATTTTGTGACCCATGGGGATGTCCTGAGCGCAGACTGGACCATCTGCGCTTAAAATAGTTCCTTGCTCCAAATTGCTAAGGGCCAGAATTACGTTGTCGCGCTGGTGCAGACGCATGGTTTGGGGTTTTGTATTAGACATAATTCATCCTGCACTCACTGTCTCCATGGCGATTTTCATCTTGTGCTTGAGTGTGCACTGGTCAGCCCACTTCCAGGGTGTGTGGCCCCCGGCGCTGCATTTTGGCCACAGTCACCACCACCACGCCAAAGATTAACAGCAGGCCCTTTATTATGGTGCCGATGTAGTAGGGCAATCCCAAATGGGTCAAGCCGTTGCTCAACACGGAAAGAATAATCACGCCGATCAAGGTCCCAATTAAATTGGGTTGCCCGGCTTTAATGACCATGGCCCCCAAAAACACCACCGTCAACCCATCCAGGAAATAGGAACCGCCGATTCGGGGATTGCCCGAACTCAGAGTGGCGGTTAAGAGTATGCCCGCGATGGTTGCCAACAACGCCGACAATACATAGAGCCAGGACAAAATCTTCCCTTCTTCAATCCCGGCTTCAGCCGTAGCTTGCCGGTTCTCGCCCAAAGCATATAGATGCTGGCCCATGGTGGTTTTGTCTTGGAAAAACCTGCAGATCAGATAGATCGCTATGGTAATCAGAAACAGCACGGGCACCCCGAAGACTTTTCCATAGACCAGCTGATACAACTTCGGACCAGCTCTGGTGATGTGAATCACCTGACCTTTGCCTAAAATGGAGGCGGTGGCTTTGGCTATTCCGGCTGTGGCGATGGTCGCGATTAAAGAAGAGAATTTGAAACGGACCACCAAAAAACCGCTAATAAGGCCAAAAGTGGTTCCGGTCAGCAGAGTCAGAATTATGGTCAGAGTCCATGACAAACCGAAACCAACCAGAACTGCGGTCATCACTCCGGAAAAAGCGGCCACATCCGGAAAACTGACATCGATCTCGCCGGCGGCCACTATCCAAGTCAGGCCTAACACCATGATAGCGATAATCCCGGACTGTCTAAGCACTTCCATCAGGTTGTCCGGAGTGCGGAAGACGCTGGACCCGAAGGCAAAAAACGCGGTCATCAGCAACAAAACCCAGATCAGACCGAATTGAGGTTTGAATGCCGCTGACCACCATGATTGATTTTGGGTGTCTACATTCATTAAAAACTCCGGGCCGGGCTGGCTATTATTTTCATTTTCTTTCGTCTAAAAATTTTGAAATCCGAACCAGAGGCTATGATGGCCACTATGAGGGTGATGGCTATGATCAGATCGCTCAGATAAAAGGGCACAGACATCAAGGTGAAGCCATTGAGCATCAATGTGGTGAACAGTGTGCCGCAAAATGTGCCGATCACCGAGGCCTTTTTAAAAACTGCAATCCCAATGTAAACCGAAGCATAGGCATTCATTAAAAAGTTGAGACTGGCTTTTACATTGCCAACGCCCTGGGCCGATGTGGTCAGAATGGCGGCAAGGGAAGTGAGCCCACAACAAATGGCGAAAGCAGCGATGATATAGGATTTGACTTTCACCCCTGAAAATATGGCAGCGATTTTGTTGTCGCCGGTGGCGTAGAACCGGCGTCCGTGCTTGGAACGGTTCAGCACCATATAAGCGGTTACAAAAGCTATGAGCATTAGCAGCACCGGGACCGGCAGGCCAAACCATTCAGCCTCATTGACAAGCAATATGCCCGAGGTGAGGAAATTATCGTAAATAAAGGTTCCGCCGCTGTACAAGTAGGCCAGGCCAAAGGCCACGGAACCGACTCCGATGGTGGTGACCATGTCCGGCAGCTTCCAGCGCCCCACGGCTATTCCGTTTACCACTCCCCAGAAAATTCCGGCCAACACCCCCAGAAGTATGGCTGGGATCACCATGATGTGCATCCCGCCAATTTGCGGACTGGCCATCATCATGTCGGTCCCGATAATGAAGCTGGTGGTCATTGCGGACAGGCAGCCGACCAAATGGAATGACATGTCAAAGTGCCCCACCACGATTACAAAAGTCAGCCCCAATCCGGTCAGGGCATACATGGACATGTGTCTGAATAGCATGGTGATATTTCTGGCTGTGAGATAGGCATCATGGAGCAGCGAAAAGGTAATAATGATGCTGACCAGCATGCATAGAAACACAATGATCGATTTATTTTCGCTGGATAACCCCTGCTTGGATTTAACGGCCACTGTTGTCACCCTCCGTTACACCGCAATAGAGAATCTCATTGACCGTGCACTGGTCGGTAGGCCGATCCAGGGTAATGCGTCCTTTGTACATGGCGATGGTCCGGTCGGATAATCCGTAGACCTCCTCGCAATCAGACGAAATCAGGATTACGGCTGTGCTTTTGGAAAGCCCTCTGATGAGATTGTAGATCCCGGCCTTTGCGCCTACATCCACGCCCACTGTGGGTTCTGCAAAGATGTATACTTCTGCTTCGGCGAAAAGACCCTTGCCAATGACTACCTTCTGTTGGTTTCCACCGCTTAGCAAAGATACTTTAAGGCCCATGTCAGGAGGGTTGACCTCCAGGGATTCCATCAGGTCTTGGATGCTCAACCGCTCTTCCTTGCGCCGGATGAGGCCTAAGCCTGCGGTGATTTTCTTCAGATTGGCCAAGGACATGTTGAAGAAAACCGGCTGATCCGCGATCTGGCCCTCGGTGCGACGATTGCCGGGAATCAAAAACACCCCCTCCTTGATGGCTTCACTGGGCGAAGCAAAATCGGCCGGTTGTCCTTTGATTCTTATCTGGCCACTGCTTTTGGGGTGGATTCCGAACAAAACTTTGCTCAACTCATCCACCCCGGACCCGACCAGGCCGAAGATACCCAGGATCTCGCCTTTTTTGGCCTGGAAGCTGACATCCTCAAAGCGGGACTGCAGGCTCAGGCCCATGGCTTCGAAAATTACCTCACCGGTCTGGGGGCTTTTGGGCGGATAAATGTTTTCTATTTTTTTGCCCAGCATGAGCTCGGCGATAGCCATGGGGTCCGCGTTTTGGTCATCAGCCGTTAGCGTGGCAACGTTTTTGCCGTCCCGGAAAACGGTAAGCCGATCCGCTTTTTGGTAGACTTCTTCCAGACGGTGGGTAATGTATATGATCGAAACTCCGCGTTCTTTCAGCATATCGATAAGCTTGAATAGCACTTGGGTTTCGGTTTCAGTCAGAATAGAAGTGGGTTCGTCAAGAACCAGGATGGACATATCCCGAGATATCGCCCTGAGTATAGCGACTATCTCCCTTTCCACTGCCCCCAGTTCAGACACCGGCTTGGCCAAATCCACATCCACCGGGAAGCGGGCAAGCAGTTCCTCGGCTTTTTTGCGGAGGCCTTTGCGGTCGATCCGGTTGAAATGGCCTCCCTTGTCAGTCTCGAATCCCAAATATATATTCTCATATCCGGAAAAAGAAGGGACCATTTGGGGATCTTGATAGACTGTGGCGATGCCATGATCCATTGCATCTTGTGGCTTATCGATCTGGATTTTCTGCCCATCGAGCAGGATATCGCCGCTGTCTTTGGAATAGACTCCAGACAAGACCTTGATCAGGGTGGATTTGCCGGCCCCGTTAATGCCCAGCAATGCGTGCACCTCACCTGGGATAAGGGTAAACTTGGCTCCATCAAGAGCCTTGACCCCAGGAAAGGCCTTCTCAATCCCTGTCATTTGAAGTCGGTAATTTGCCACATAACCTCGCAGATAAAAGCAGCCGGTCTCCAATCGCCCCTGCGTCCGGCCACTGGGACCGGACGCAGGGGATTGGAGCTGATGTCTGATTACAAGGATTTTTCCCAGCCGAATTTCTTGGCTACGCCGGGAATGTCGTAGTCTTCAGGCTTCTTGATACCTTTCAAAGTGTCCTTAGTAACTGCGTACACCGGGGCAATGACCGTGCGCGGCACTTGCTCACCAGCAATGTATTGGTGAGCATAGAACACAGACATATAGCTCATGGTGTAGATGCTCTGGGCCATGGTCAGCTTGAAGGGTGTGTCGGACTTGATGAAGTCAAAAGCTTGTTTGCCGCCATCGATACCGGTGGTAAATATTTCATCCTGACGGCCGGCGGCTTTAATGGCCAAAGCACCTTCCATGGCCGCACCATCCCAGGCGCACCATATAGCGTCCAGATCGCCCTTGTTGGGGTTGGCGGTCAGCATGTTGTCCACTGCCTGCCTGGGAGTCACGGCGCCGGTGGAGTCCCAGGACCACTTGGCCACAACTTTTATGTCGGGCCAGTTTTTGAGCGCCCATTTCACGCCTTGCCCCCGCAGGTCCCAAGACTCGTTGCTGGGCAGATCAATGATACCGATCTTGCCTTTGCCACCCAGTTTTTTTGCGACCCAATCCAGGGACCAAGTGCCCATGCCGAAGTCATTGGAGCAGATGGTTGTAGTAACTGCAGCACCTGGGATAATGGCATCAGCCGAGAACACCGGGATGCCTGCCTCCACCGCCCGCCTGACGGCCAGGGCGATACCAGCCGGATCGGAAGGTGTCACGAACAATGCATCGGGTTTTTGTTTTATGAAAGCCTCAATCTGCTCGGACTGCTTTTTGGGATCATAGTTGGCATCGGTGAAGGTGATGGTCCCACCCAGCTCTTTTACCGCTGTCTCAAAGCCCCAGCGCTGTCTCTGACCGGATTCATTCTCCATCCAGCCTAAAGAACAGGCAAACTTGAGTTCTTTGGCCGAAACCAGGCCAGGGACCAGCAGTGTCAGCGCCAGACCGCATACCAGGGCAATACTCCACATTTTTGTCAAGGCTCTTTTCATCTCGTACCTCCTTATGGTTAATGGTTAATAAAGATCAGCGCCTCACTGACCTATAAAAAACTGTGGTTTCTCGTAGCGTTGCTCTTAACTATCAGCCAAAAAAAACATGAGAGCCCTACTCAGTGATCCAGTTATCCCTCTTGCCGATTTGTCGCGAACTAGCCGGTCATTTATGTCTAATCATGAACAGTCTGCCCGACATGGCCGGCTCCACCCGGCTTAATAGATCGTCTTACGTTCCTTATATGCTCACGCATAATCAGCTCGGCATTTTTGAAGTCTTGTTTTAACAACGCCTTAATGATCCGGTAATGTTGGTCGATAGCGTTTGAAAGCTGCTCTGGGATGTAGCTGGCCTGATAGCCTATGATGTCGATTTTGTCCCTGGTATTTAGATACATCTGAACCCATTGCTTGTTGTCGGATGCTTCGATCAGCCTGTCATGGAAAGCGCGGTCCAATTCTAGATATTCTCTCAGCCTGTTGTCCCACAGCTCAGAGTCCGGTTCGGCATCCATCATCTTGTTCTCGGCGTTTTCCAGGCTGGTGAGAGTCATCTGCAATTCTTCAAGGGGGATTGCTTTTGCTGAGCGGATAAAAAAGGAAGTTTCCAGCACCTCCCGAACCTCGAATAAATCGTCCAGTTCTTCTTGGGAAAACTCCACGACCCTAAATCCCCTGCGCGGTCTGGCTTCAATCAAGCCTTCGCTTTGCAGCCGGGCCAGTACTGGGCGGACCGTTGTCCGGCTGATGCCGATAGCTTGGGAAATTTGTTCCTGCTTAATCCAAACGCCAGGTGTGAACTGGCGGTGGATGACGGCATCCTTGATAATCCGGTAGACCCGTTCACTGCGATCAATGCGGGATCTAATCCTTGTAAGCTTTACAGGCAGCTTGTCCGCCACTGCTCCGTGCTCCTTCATTGGTGCTTAAAAATCGGTTTCAGATCTCTTCCCGAATCCTGAACTTTAGGGCCGATTTACGCGTTTATGAAATTAATGTACACGTAACCGTTAAATTTACTAAAGTCAAGAAGATTTTTATTAAAAGCCAAAAATAATTTTTATTATAAATTTTTTCAGATAGTTACTTGTTATGACAATTGTGTGAATGGGTCTTGAAAAATAGTCTCAATCAGATTTAATTCGAATTTAACCAATGAACAATCATCTTATGCTGGATTTGATCAAACGATTTTCAGCGCTGTATTTTACTGAAATCTTAGGATTTTCTATTATGAGCAACCACTTCCATATTCTGATAAAAATGCTTCCCGAATACAAATTTAGTGATGAGGAGATAGAAAAGCATTTTGTGGAGTTTTATGGTGATGAACGTTTATTCGCAGATGGCCTAATTCCATCTTTACGAGTGAAATTATCAAACCTTTCTGAATTCGTCCGTGAAATAAAAGTAGGCTTTGCCAGGTACTACAACAAAAGGCATAACCGTCGAGGGTATTTTTGGGGAGACCGGTTTAAAAGTGTGATTGTCGACACAGGCGAAACGCTGGTCAACTGTCTGGCGTATATCGATCTAAATCGATTGCGGGTCGGTCTGTGAACAATAACGTTTATGATTTCATGCTTTTCATTGAAGATTGTAAGTGATATGTGTGAATTATGCCAC
>CAZSON010000059.1:0-14036 GCA_964608375.1 uncultured Desulfobacter sp.
ATCAAAGGTCGTATAAGGTATCGTCCCTAAAAGGCGCCGCCGGTTTGGCCTTGATGCCTTTTCCTTTTTTGTCAGGCAATATAAAAGGCTCTTCGCCCTCCAGAAGATCTCCCATCTCAGCCTCAACCTGTTCAGGATCTTCACCGCTTTCCATCCGGCTCAAGGCCTCTTCCATGCTCGAACCGAGCTGCATTCCTGTCATATCCGTGAGTTTACGCATCAGATTGGCTGCCTGACGCGGATCGTCCTCATTTATTTTTTCCGCCTCGCCGCTCAGCATGTTCATGGCCTGTTCCATCTTGGATTCATCAAAGGGAAGATCATCCATGTCGCTTTGTTCTTTTGCTTTGCCGGTAAAGGCGAAGGCCGACATCTGTTTTGACAGTTTTTTTATTTTGCATCTGGGACAGTTGGGTCTTTTAGATGTATTGACAGTTTTTGAAAAAAAATTAAAAATGGTATGACAGTCCTGACAGTAAAATTCATAAATTGGCATTGTCCATCTCTCTGTTTAGTGGGTAATCAATCCAAGGATTCGGTATTATCCTCAGGGGTTATGAACAGCTCTTTATAATAAATTGAGGAGAAATCGTTGTCAACCGCTATCGCTTAAAAAAGACACGATGACAATCGTTGACTTGAAATGCGGCATTTGTTATGGCACCGGAAATCAGAATTGATGATTTTGCAATCTCCGAAAATATACGATTTCGCTAACAAAAAACTTTTTACAAGACTGTTAAAATTGACAGTCTCGTAAAAAGTCATTTGCGAACGATTTTGAGCATTTTGGGATAAAGAGTTTTGATAGGTGGTACGTTAAAAATTTCAAGCTGTTTGAGGAGGTTACGACGAGTTCTTGAAATTTAGTATCACCTAAAAAAACGCCCCAAAATGGTCATTTAGAGAGCAATATGTACTTTTTACGAGTTCATTAAAATTTAATGGAAAGGAATATAAATCTATGGAAAGAACACTTTCAATAATAAAACCCGATGGTGTCTCCCGTGGACTGATCGGTGAAGTAATCAGACGTTTTGAAAAAAGCAATATAAAAATAGTCGGTATGAAGTTGCTCAAAATGACCAAAACAGAGGCGGAAGGGTTTTATATGGTTCATAAAGAGAGGCCCTTTTTCGATAGCCTTACCGATTTCATGTCATCGGGTCCTGTTGTGGTGATGGTTCTTGAAGGTGAAGAAGTGATCGAAAAAAACCGTTCTTTAATGGGAGCGACCAATCCTGAAGAAGCGGATGAGGGAACGATCCGAAAAGATTTCGCCACGGAAATTGAAAAAAATGTGGTTCATGGTTCAGATTCGCCCGAAACCGCATCGGTTGAAATCGCCTACTTTTTTAACCATTTTGAAATCGCCGGCTGATGGCAGGTAAAATCAATTTAAAAAATATCTCCATTGTTCTGAACCGGCCTCTTTATTCGGAAAATGTCGGGGCGGCAGCCCGGGCCATGCGGAACATGGGACTTGAGCGGCTTGTGGCGGTCAACGCAAAAGACTTCGATCGTGATAAAGCCCTGAAAATGGCGACACACGGCGCCTCAAGTATTGTCAACAATATGCGGTTTTCCGGTGATCTGATAGAGGCGCTCTCCTCTTATCACTACATCATCGGAACCACTGCCCGTCTGGGTGGTCAGCGACAGGTAATACAAACCCCTTCAAAATTGGCGAAGAGCCTCGTTCCCCTTTCTCTAAAAAACCAGATTGCCCTCCTCTTCGGGCCGGAAGACCGGGGTCTTTCCAATGATGATATCCGGTATTGTCATATACTGGTCAATATACCGACCGCCGGTTTTTCTTCTCTCAATCTCGCACAGGCGGTGATGATTTTATGCTATGAGCTGTCCATCTTTCAAGCGAATGAAGACAAAAAATTTACTCCCCGCCTTGCCAGTCGCCATGAACTTGATGGAATGTATGACCAGCTAAAAGATATATTGGTCCGTATCAGCTACATCAACCCGGAAAATCCGGATTACTGGTTAAACAAACTGCGTCATTTTTTCTCCCGAATACAACTGCGCGCAAAAGAGGTCAGCATAATCCGGGGTATATGCAGACAGATCGACTGGTACGGCGAAAAACGGTATCGGGATGGTCTGCATAACAAACGGTAAAAAGAAATTTTTCTGGAAAAACATAAAATCTATTTCAACCTCCCTTTATAGTAGCCGGTTTCCTAATCAACTGTTTCGACCGGTAACCTAAATCTTATTATATCTAAGATCTAAAATCTAAAATAATTTGAAAGATCTGTATTTACGTTATAAAAAAATAAATTAGATAAAGTTTTAACTATTTGTATTTTATTATAATAATGCTAATTTTATTCAAATAATGATGTTACTATATTCTCTAAATATAGCTTGACATGTATAAATTTATCACATATCTAAGATCTATATACGACAACTTTAATAATATTTTGCAAAAAACCTGAGGATATTCCCTCTGCAGACAACCTGTTTTTCAGGGTTAATTATGACGAACTCGTTCCCAACACTAGGTAGTGCCGATACCCCTCCATCCATGCAGGAAATTGCATTTCAGACCATCAAACTGGCCATTATGCGTAAAGAATTATTACCCGGAACTATTTATAGCGAGCAGGCTGTGGCTAAAGAGATGGGAATGTCCAAAACACCGGCCCATCAAGCTTTACTGGATCTGGCAAACAAAGGATTTGTCAGCCTTTTGCCTCGAAAAGGCTTCAAGGTGAATGTTCTTTCGGCCAGGAACATCAGTAATATGTTCGAACTGAGACGAGCGCTTGAGCATGCTGTCATTTTAAAAATAACACCCCGATTATCCGCTGAATCAATTCAGGAGCTTGAAAAGATTATAGAAGAGATCAAACAGACGCTCGACCCCATTGATTTTCAGAAACACGACCGAACATTCCACCGATATCTGGCCTCACTGAGTAATAACACCTATTTCATTAATGCATTGAATACCGTTTGGGATTTGAGCGACTGGGTCGGTGCGTCTATTCTCCACAAAAGAGGTGGGTACAATCAGGTAGCAAGTGAGCACATGGCAATTTTTGAATTTCTCACAGTCGGCAATGCGGAAAAGGCGGCGGCAGCCATGGAAAGGCATCTTATTTCTACGGAATCGCGTTTTCTTAAGGGACTGGAGAACAATGGCGTTTAATTTAAATAGCTCCGCCAACCCATGTGTACTCAATTTCATTAAGATCATAAAGGAACAGAGAATAATATATGGAAAAATTGAGCAGTAGAGAAAGGGTAATAGCCGCTCTGAATAGAGAGGAACCTGATCGTGTCCCTTACTGTGAATTAGCCATAGATCGGGCCTTTGCCGCTAAATTACTTGGATGGGAAGAAAAGCCTTATGTGAATGCTTTGGATGAAGGTACTCCCTTCACTTTAGAGGAGGCCAAAAAAGTATCAGGGACGCTTGCGCTTGACAACATCTTTTATCTACGTCGCCAACCCGTTTATGTTGATACGTTTGTTGATGAAAAAGGTCGAATATTCCCTGGAGCCGGTAAGATCAAAACCGAAGACGATCTTGCCATGATAAACCTTCCGGATCCGTATAGAGATGAATTTTACGCTGAAGCAGAATCTTTTGCCAAGAACAAAGGTAATTATGCAGCTTTTTTTTTGACGCGAGGCGGCTTGGCGCCGACCATGCTGAGTATGGGAATTGATCACTTTTGTTTATCTTTGTACGATGACCCCAAACTGGTTGCGCAATTACTCGATATCTACTTTGGTTGGATGGAAGTGCTGGCCGAAAGGATCTGCCAACTTGATTTTGATGTATTTTGTATGGCAGATGATTTTGCTTTCAATACCGGCATGATGTTTTCGCCCGATACATTCAAAGAATTGATCGTCCCCCATTATCGCCGCATTGCCGGAAAAATCAATATTCCTTGGGTTTTTCACAGTGACGGCAATATCCAAGAAGGTATCGATATGTTAATGGAAGTTGGTGTGGCTGGTATCCATCCGATTGAAAAAGGAGCTATGGATATCCGGAAGGTAAAAAAGCAGTACGGTGACAAACTTTGTATTTTCGGCAATGTTGACATGGTGCTTCTGGGCTCTGGGTCACCGCAAGAGATTGAAAAAGAGGCATTTGGACTGATACGTGATATCGCTCCAGGAGGTGGCTACATTATGACGAGTGGGAACAGCCTCGCAGACTATCTCAAACCGGAATGTGTATTGGCCATCTCAAAGACAATCGCAACTTATGGAAGTTATCCTATAAAAGGGCAACCGGCCTAACTAATGGAAAAAATGTTACCCTAACCAACTCAAGTTTCGCACCCTCAATGAAGAGGATTTTTTAAGATTTTAAGGTCCTGTTAACAGATAGATATTAATTGAAATATCTATCAAAACCCTGAACATCAAACAAGGAGGAAGAATTATGAGAAAACTTCGATTACAGTTTATTATCATGATGACAACCGTTCTTTTTTTTGTCAGCGTGTTCTTTGCGCCAGGTCCGGCATTTGCCAAAAAAAAGATTGTGATCGGTAAATTGGTTATTACCCTGGAAGCGGCATATCATCAAATGGTCTCATGGCATGCAAAAAATTATGCCAAGAAAATGTACGGTGCTGAAGTCAGGGTGATCGATGGTCAAGGCAATCCTGACGTTATGGCCAATGCTATTGATACCTTTATTGCTCAAAAAGTGGACGGTGTTCTGATTCATGTCCCGTTTGACGGCGTTATGGTTGAAGCCATTAAGAAGCTTCAAAAATTGGGAATTCCTGTCAGCACAACCTATGTGGAACCTTCGCTTAAGGTTGCGCCCCATATTCAACAGATGGAAATTCCCGCATCCTTTGAAATGGGCAGAATTGCCGCTATGAAGTGGAAAGAATGGTACCCGGACAAGACCTGTTACGTTGCCGGAATAGGTTGGGGTGGTTTCCCGCATGTCATGCGGATGCGTTTCAATCCTTTTATGGAAGGCGTTAAATCGGTTGATCCAAAGGCCAAAATGCTCGCCAAATTACCCGGCAATTCATCAACCGAAGTCGCAATGCAAGCAACTCTCGATATGCTTCAAGCCCATCCTGAAATCAACATCATTCAAGGCGGGAACGACGAGCATGCCATGGGGGCTTTAGCGGCAGCAGAACAGTTGGGCAGGGGCAAAGCGGTTAACGGAAAAAATCTGACTGAAATCATTGTAGGCACCGACGGAAACGAAGCCGCATTCCTTAAAATATATGATCCGACCAGCGCATTTAAAATTACCATGGCCTCACCCGCCAAGGTAAATGCGTATGCTGAAATCGACAGCATGATGGCCATGATTGAAGGAAAGCTCAATCCGAAAAAATGGGTGGAAATAACCACCTATAATCTCCCGGTTTCTTACTGGACCACTCCTGCGAATTACGTAGAGTATTTCCTTATGGATAACATGAACTCTAATGTTAAATTAACCAAATAGGGGTTGTTTCTAAATCTTGAATCCGAAATCAGGGAATCAAATTGATTCCCTGATTTCGCACTCATTGCAGGTGATACAAATAGTGTTTGCAGGTTATTAAAATTTTAAGGCACCTATCGAGAGAAAACAGATGATTGAGCAATCCGCTGTACAGCCAAATCAAAGTATTCGCATCAGTCGCCTGCTAGATGCTCAGAAAGCAACGCTGACAGGTGTGATTGTCGCCATTTTCATCTTTTTCACCATATTTGCACCCAATTTCCTGACTGCCCAAAATCTCATGTTTGTCATTCTAAAAGTCTCCACGATTATTATTGTGGCCACAGCTGCGACATTGCTTATGATCACCGGTAATTTCGATTTATCGGTCGGTAGTGTTTTGGCTTTTAGCGGGATAATGCATGCTTTTATGGCCAAGCATGGCATCCCCAGCGGCTTATCCATTCTCTTTGCGATTGGGTGGGGCATGATTGTCGGTTATCTAAACGGGCTAACGGTTGCCCGCCTTAAAATAACGCCGGTTATCGCAACCCTGGCAACAATGTATATCGCACGTGGATTTGCTTTTCTAGTTGCCCGGTGGGACGGCGGCGCCAATATATCGGCCGGTTTGCCTCAGGATTTCAGTAGCTTCGGCCGAACTATGATTGGGCCATTACCCCTGCTGGCTATTATTATGATAGGGGTGGTGGCTGTTTTTATTTTTATTGAGCGTAAGACTGTATTTGGAAGGTTCATTTTTGCAATCGGCGCTAATCCGGACGCTGCCCGTCTTTCCGGTATCAATGTTCCCGGCCTTATTACTTGGCTTTATATCATCACCGGGGCATTTGCCGGCCTGTGCGGGGCCATTCAAACTTCGCGGATTGGCATGGGATCGCCGCAAAATTTCAAGGGGTTCGAGTTTGATGTATTAATCGCCCTTATCCTGGGCGGAACCAGCCTTAAAGGTGGTGAGGGTTCAATTATAGGAATGGTGCTAGGTGCGCTCATTGTCGGCGTCGTCGGAAACGGACTCAATTTGATGGGTGTATCGTCTTACTATCAATTAGTTTTTAACGGCAGTATCCTCATTATCGCCGTAATGATATATCAAGGCCTGGGTAAAAAGTTTCAATAAATTGAAAGCGGGTTTCAAAATCTTTCGCATGGACGGCATATAAGGAATACCCTTATGGAAGAGGTAATCATTGATGTGAGGCGTTTAGTAAAACGTTTCCCCGGCGTTATTGCCTTAACTGATATAAGCTTTCAAATTCATAAAAATAGAGTGCACTGCTTAGTCGGTGAAAACGGTGCCGGCAAATCTACTTTGATTAAGATATTAACCGGCGTCTACCAGGCGGATGAAGGTGAGCTTCTATTGAGCGGCAATGTCTATAAACCTAAAAATATCAGGGAATCCCTGAAAGCCGGAATTTCAGCCATTTATCAGGAACTCAATGTGGTCGATGATTTGACCGTTGAACAAAACCTCTCCCTTGGTAAGGAAAAACAGAGATGGGGGGTCGTTCAAAAAATATCCGATCTCGGCAAAGTGACCACCATTCTCAAAGACCTGGATCCGCGTATTAAATTAAACCAGAAGGTTGCCACGCTAAGTGTGGCCCAAAAGCAGGTCATCGAAATTGCGAAAGCGATATCTTCAGATGCGCATATCATCGTAATGGATGAACCGACCGCAGCCATCAGCGAGGAAGAGGTCAGGCGACTTTTTGAGATCATCCGGGGCCTTAAGCAGCAGGGTGTTACCGTTATTTATATTTCTCACCGGTTAAGCGAAATCTTTGAAATCGGTGATGATGTCACAATTTTTCGGGATGGGAAGATGATCAGCACCCTTGCAGTACGGGATCTTGATCATGAAGGCAGAAGCCAGGCTTCTGTTGAGCTGGTTAAGATGATGTTGGGCAAAGTAGTGGCAGAACATTACATGCCAAGTGAAATCGATTATCAAACAAAGGTACTTCAAGCACAAAATCTCACCAACGTTACGCTCAAAAACGTTACATTCGATCTTCATAAATGCGAGATCCTCGGATTTTACGGTCTGGTCGGCTCGGGAAAAACTGAAACAGCCCGGGTGCTTTATGGCATTGATCCTTTTGAAGGCAAAGTGGTGATAAACGGTCATGAATGCCGCTTGCGCAGTGTTCGCAAAGCAATAAAATCTGGCCTCACCATGATCCCTGAAGAGCGGCGTTCAGATGGCATTTTCGGCGTGTTGTCAATTCGTGAAAATATACCGATCATGAAGATGAGCAACGTGCTCAAAAACAGGGTTATCAGCAGGTTTAAAGAGCGCAGCCTGGCCCAAAGCTATATGCAGAAATTACGAATGGTTGCCAGGAACGAAGAGCAGGGTGTATCGTTTTTAAGCGGCGGCAACCAGCAGAAGGTGGTTATTTCAAAATGCCTTAATAGCGAAAGCAATATTTTTTTAATGGATGAGCCGACCCGCGGCGTCGATGTCGGTGCGAAAGAAGAAATTCATAATATCATCCGCAAATTGTCTAAAGACGGATGCTCAATTATTGTTTTTTCGAGTGAACTGCCTGAAATCGTCAACCTGTGTGATCGTATCATCCTAATGTATGGCGGAGAAATTCGCAAAGTTTTAAGAAATCATAAGGGTATTGATAGCGAAGAAATTATGCAGATCATTACCGGCGGCAAAGGGGGCGCACCGTGATTAAAGCCGCTTTGAAAGGATTCATACAAAAACAGGAATTTGCCCTTTTCGCTATCCTGGCGGTTATTTGCGCTGTATTTACCATCATCACACCCTTTTTCCTCAGTGCCTACAATATCGGAAACCTGTTAAGGGCGGTCAGTATGATTGTGATTGTGGCTTGTGGCGGTACCCTGTTAATGATGACTGCTAATTTTGATCTGAGTACAGGCGGCAACCTAATCTTCACCAATATCATTTTTGCAATGACCTGCCTGGCAGGTATCCCTGTTGTGTTTGCCTTAGGCATAGCGATCCTGTGCGGCGGTGTTATCGGTGCCTTAAACGGTATACTGGTGACCCGTTTCTCAGTTACACCCTTTATCGCTACGCTCGGTACCTGGTTTGTATTCAAAGGCATCGCCAAGGCCATTACCGATAATAATGAAATTAAAGCCGGTTTGCCTAAAAGTTTTAACTTTTTGGGTCAGGGTCATATCGAGTCAATTCCTATGCCGATTATTTTTTTAATGGTGGTTGTGGTTATCTTTTTATTCCTGGAAAGAAAGACCCTGCTCGGAAAATACGCCATGGCCATCGGCGGCAATCCAACGGCGGCTTACCTCTCCGGCATTGATGGTAATAAAATCATTTTTCTATTATATACCATCACAGGTGGTTTGGCCGGTTTAGCCGGCTCCATCGCTGCTTCACGCATAGGCAGCGGCAATCCCCGCATGGGTGATGGATTTGAATTCGACGTCATTATTGCAATTATCCTCGGTGGCACGCCCCTTAGCGGTGGTCGAGGAACCATTCTCGGTACACTCATCGGGGCTTTGATCGTCGCTGTTATCGGAAGCGGGCTCAACATGCTGGGAATGTTGTCTTTTTGGCAGTTAGTACTTAAAGGCGTTATACTTATGCTGGCGATTTTATTGAATGAAAAGTTCAGAAAATGAGTCTGATATTCGGCATGCTCAAGAGGGTAACTGTCATTTCCTAAGATCGACATATTCATTTCGCAAACAAAGGAGATCTCATGGCTCAATTAATTAATCCTGAGGATAAAAAGCCGATCGTTATTATCGGAGCGGGAAGTATCGTCAATATTGCCCATTTGCCTGCTTATAGCCTGGCGGGATTCGAGGTTGCAGGGATTTTCGATCTGGACAAGGATAAGGCCGAGGTCACTGCGAAAAAATTTGCTGTACCGGTGGTGTGTGATTCTTTGACCGATCTTATTAACCTTGCACAGGAAAAAAATTGCGTTTACGACATGGCCACACCGGCAGCTGCATTCATTTCAACCTTGGAGCAATTGCCGAATGATATCGGGATCCTCCTGCAGAAACCGATGGGCGAAAACCTCAAAGAAGCACGGCAGATTCTCCAAATTTGCCATGAAAAAAGACTTACGGCAGGCATCAATTTTCAACTTCGACATGCCCCAAACGTTGTTGAAGCCAGAAAAATGATAGACGCAGGACGTATTGGGGAGGTGTATGATATTGAAGTGCGGATAACAACATTTACGCCTTGGAATGATTTTAAGTTTTTAATCGGAATCCCAAGGGTTGAGATCGTATATCACAGTATCCATTATATCGATTTGATCAGAAGCTTTATGGGTGAACCGGAATCGGTCTATGCCAAAACAATTAAGCACCCAAAAACGGCAGAACTGGCATCTACCAGATCGTCTATCATCCTTGATTATGGAGAGATGAAACGGGCTACTGTTAACACCAACCATGGCCACGAATTTGGGCCTGATAAACAGGAATCATTTGTAAAAATTGAGGGTACAGAGGGCGCCATCAAAATGCAACTGGGTGTAATTCTTAATTACCCCAAAGGTCTTCCGGATACATTTGAATACAGTATAATTTCCGAAGGAAAAAACTGGAAAACATTGGATTTAGAAGGAAACTGGTTTATCGATGCTTTCCCGGGCCCTATGGCAGGGTTAATGAAAAAAATTAATAATTCTGATTTCAACTATATCAATAGCGTTCAGGATGCCATCCATACGATGGAATTAGTTAAGGTCTGCCACCTTTCCAGCGACAGAGGTGGTACTAAACTGAGTGAAGTCTAATTAAAACCGATTAAATAAAAGGAGGGAATTATTTTGAGCAATACACCCTGGAAATCGACAGAATGGTTTGTAAGCCCTTGGAACTATAATGGAGAAGTTGTAAGCGGGCTTCAATTCGCGGAAGAAATTAAGATCCATGACATCACGCTGCGTGACGGTGAACAGCAGGCGGGTATCGCCATGAATCGCAGAGAAAAAGTTACAATCGCAAAAGCGTTGGCTGATGCCGGTGTGCATCGCATTGAGGCCGGTATGCCGGTAGTCTCAGTTGAAGACGAGGCGGCCATTAAAGAAATCGTTGATCTGAATCTTGAATCCGAAATCTTTTCATTTGCACGCTGCATGGTACCGGATGTCGAAAAAGCAAAGGAGTGTGGTGTAAAGGGCATTGTGGTAGAAATACCCTGCAGCGAACACATTATTAAACACGCCTATAACTGGCCTCTTGAGAAGGCATTGAAACTTTCCATTGAAGCCACATTATGTGCCAAGGAAAATGGGCTCTATACTGTTTTTTTCCCGATCGATTCCTCCCGCGCTGAAATGAACTGGTTTTTGGATACAATTGAGCATGTAGCCACGGAAGGCCATATGGATGCACTGGCTGTGGTTGACACTTTTGGCGGAATTTCGCCCCATGCCGTGCCTTATCTTGTGGCGCAAATCAAAAAACGAATTCAAAAGCCCCTGGAAGCACATTTTCATGATGATTTTGGAATGGGAATTGCAAATACAATTATGGCATTGGCGTGCGGATGCAGTGTTGCTCATACGACCATTTTGGGCGTGGGAGAAAGAGCCGGCAATGCGGCGATGGAGTCGGTCGTGCTTTCTTTGTTAACCATGTACGGCCGTGACATCGGCATTAAAACCGATAAAATTTATAAATTATCCCAGATTGTCCGTGAAATTACGCAGGCCGCGGTCCCGACAAACCGATCCGCTGTGGGGGACAGGATCTTCCATATCGAGTCCGGGATCGTTACATCATGGTTTGAACAGTGCGGCAGCGAACACCGTTTGGAACTCATGCCGTTTCTGCCATCACTTGTCGGTCAACCCGATCCGCAGGTCGTTATGGGCAAATGCAGCGGTATCGACAGTATTAAGAGATGGCTGGATGAAGCGGGGCTGGTTATCGCTGATGAGCTGAAACAACAGGAACTGCTGCGAAAGGTAAAGGAAACCGCGATCTCCAATAAGCGTCTTCTAACTAGGGAAGAATTTACCAGTCTTGTTAAGGAAGTTCAACAGTCCTGACCGGTTGTAACTTCTCAATAAGCGCTGGGAAATGACGCAGAAATAGCACTATGTAATGCAATAAAAATACGAGCTTTATGAAATAATAATTATTGACCTATAAGGGGTAGCGATATGAAAAAGAAAATGAAAGGTGTCATATTTCATGGAATCGGAGATATCAGCCTGGAAGAAGTGGATGTTCCGACTATTCAGAATGCGTCCGATGCCATCGTCAGGATAACCCTGACAACCATATGTGGGTCGGATTTGCATCTGATTCACGGTCAGACTGTGGTGGATCCTGAAAGTCCCATAGGTCATGAATGTGTGGGTATCGTTGAAGGGGTCGGAGACGATGTAAGCAGTTTTAAACCTGGAGATCGGGTGGTGGTAGCAACGTTTCCTTACTGCGGCAACTGCTTTTTTTGCAAAAAAGGATCTCCCTCCCAGTGTGAAAAAGGAGGCATTCTAGGTTTTGGTTCGATCCGAGGCGGTTTAGGAGGTGCACAGACCGAATATGTGCGTATTCCGTATGCCGACATGAGTCTGGTGAAAATTCCTGACAGCCTTACCGATGAAGACGTGCTTTTTGTTGGGGATATTTTGTCCACAGCGTATTTTGCGCTTGAAAATGTACCGATTCATCCAGGGGATACCGTGGCCATAGTGGGGCCGGGGCCGGTAGGCCTTGCCGTCCAGGAACTGGCTCCCGTATTCGGAGCTGGAAAGCTCATCATGATCGGAACGCGGGAATATCGCATGCAGATCTCTGAAAAAAAAGGTGCTGAAACCATCAATCCCAACAATGAAAACGCGCAGGAAAGGGTTCGAGAACTAACCGGCGGATATGGAGCTGATGTGGTGGTGGAATGCGTTGGAACGCCTGAGGCATTTCAGATTGCGTTTGATTCCGTACGAAAGGGCGGCGCCGTATCTCTGATGGGAATGTGGGGCGATCCGGTGGAAGTACCATTGAATGATATGGTCATGAATAACATCACTATTTTTACGGGGCTGGTCAACTGCCATCGCATGCAGGAGATTGTCGATCTCATTGAGTGCGGGAGAATTAATGCAAATTTTCTATTAACACATCGGATGAAGCTGGATGATATTCTTGAGGCGTATCGCATTTTTGAAAATAAAGAAGACAACGTACTTAAAATAGCCATTACTCCATGACAACATTTAATCACCTTTTACTGTGATCTATCGTGCCTGATTATAATGACATTATAAATCTGGTTAGAGGAGAGCTTCCTTCAAAACCGCTGCCGTGTATCTGGGATTTTTTCCCATGTCACGCCGGTGCATTAGGCAGTGTTTCAAACTTTTTGGATTACTACTTTGATGTCGAGCAGAAACTTCACCTGCAGCTCAAACTACAGGAGTTGATGCCAGAGGCCTTGATTCTACCGGGAGTTTTTCCTGATTTAGGTGTTATTGTCGAAGTATCGGCATTCGGAGGGCAGATCAGATGGTTTGAGCAGGGGGCGCCGTTCATCGGTGAATCGATTCGGGATCTAAAAGGAATTGACACACTAAAGATGCCCGAAGCTGGTCTGGCCGGTCTAATGCCCTTAGCGCTGACCCAGCGAGAAATCATGCGCCGAAAACTAAAAGACCGCGGCCAAGAGATGGAGCACTGGGGCATGTCCATGGGCCCGGCCGAAGTGTCCGGTTTGCTGCTAGGTTATCAGAATTATTACCTGGGACTGTTTGACGATCCAAAGCGTATTAAAAATCTTATGCAGATTGTAACCGGATTGATCATCGAATGGTTGCACAAGCAGGAAGAATCATTCGGCGGGTTGGACGTAATGTGTCTGGCCGATCATGTCTGTAGCCAGGTTGATCCGAAACAGTTGGAAGAGTTTATCCTACCCTATGAAAAAGCCATTTTTGCCGAATTCCCGAAAACGATCAAAATTTATCATAATGAAGGCCGACATGCTGATGAACATATAAAAATTGTTCTCGAATTCGGCGCCGATATCTGGCATTTCGGCAGCGATCAACATGACATATCTGAACTCTTTTCTAAGGTAGATGACAGAATTGTATTGTTTGGCGGCATAGATCCACACGGCGCCATGCGATTTGGGACATCCGATGAGGTTCGTGATGAAACCCTGAATGTTTTAAAAGCATCGAAAAACAGACGATTGCTGCTGTCCACAGGGACCGGAACCACTCCGGAGACAAGCCTGGAGAATCAACGGGCCATGGTAGTAACCGCCGCCGAAGCATAGATCCTAAGATTCATGCATCATCCTCGTCTATCCGGCAGATTTTGTCCCAAAATATTCGAGAAAGATTTGATAATCCCCGGTTTGGAGAAGATAAATGAAACAAGAAGATGTCCTGACGATTCGACTGAACACGGAAGATAATGTTGTCGTTGCATTAAGTGACTTAAAAGCGGGAACTGCAATTGAAAATAATGTCACAGTCTCGCGAGATGCTGTACCGGCCGGCCATAAAATTGCCACCAGTTCGATAGCTAAAGGGCGGCATATATATAAATACGGCCAGATCATCGGTGCTGCGTC
>CAZSON010000060.1:0-6120 GCA_964608375.1 uncultured Desulfobacter sp.
GACTCCCCTTCCATCAGGTCCGAGTATTGTTGGCGGGCCCTGATAACGTGAAACCGGTTCTCACTGACCATGACTTCCGCTAACTTTGGTCTTGAACAGTAATTGGATGTCATGGCAAAACCATAGGCCCCTGCGCTCATCATGGCAAGGAGGTCGTCTTTTTTTACATCGGGCATTTTCCGGTCCACTGCTAAAAAATCCCCGGTCTCGCAAATGGGTCCCACCACATCCGCCACGATCTGCGTTTCTTCGGTCTTTGACACAGGCTGGACAGCATGGAAGGCATCATAGAGAGAAGGGCGAATAAGATCATTCATCCCTGCATCGGTAATCACAAATTCTTTTGTTGATCCTGATTTCCGATATAAAACACGGGTCACCAAAATACCCGCATTCCCGACAATAACCCTTCCCGGTTCCAGAATAAGTTGAACGGAGGTATTTTTTAGTATTGCCCCTATTGTTTTCGCATACTCAGCGGGATGAAGTGGAGATTCATCCTCATAAATAATGCCGAGCCCACCGCCCATGTCAAGGTAGCTAATTTTGAGGCCGATTTTTTCTATCTCATTTTTAAGATTTATGAGGCTTTGCAGAGCGTCTTCAAACGGCTTGGCTTCTGTAATCTGCGAGCCGATATGACAATCGATTCCGATGATCCGAACATTTTGGAGCTGATGAGCCGCCCTGTAGCCTTCGATGGCGCTCCGGGTGTCTATTCCGAACTTGTTCTTTTTAAGGCCGGTGGAGATGTAGGGGTGAGTCTTTGGATCAACATCGGGGTTCACACGGAGCGCGATCGGCGCTTTCATTTTCAACATACCCGCCCTTTGGTCGATCAATTCAAGTTCTTCAAGCGACTCGATGTTGAACATCAGGATTTTGGATGAAAGCGCATAATCTATTTCATCGATCCGTTTACCAACCCCGGAGTAAACAATTTTATCCGGTGAAAACCCGGCCTTTAAACCCCGGTAAAGTTCACCGCCTGATACGATATCCAGCCCGCTTCCGAGACCTGAAAACAGTTTTAAAATCGCAAGTGAAGTATTTGCCTTTGCTGAATAACAGATAAGCGGCTGAATCCCTTGAAAAGCGTCCCTGAACGTCTGAAAATGACGCTTTAACGTCGCATGGCTGTATAAATAAAATGGCGTACCAACCGATTCGGCGATTTTTTTTATCGGAACCTCCTCTGCGTAAAGCTCATTTTCACGATATACAAAGTGATGCATTCATCCCTCGGTTCACTGTTTTTAGGTCAATATTTAAAATCGACAAGATTTGAGTCTCCACTTGCCCTTCCGTCATCCCCGTGACCGATCACCTTATAGATGTATCTGAAGCCCTTTTCCAGGGGCTCTTCATAGGTCATTGTTCTCCGGAAAGGATCATTAATAGCTTTCGCTTCCACCGCAATTTGATCAACTTTTTTAAATTGGATCGGACAGTTTTTGCAATCGGATTTTAAAATTGCTGTTTTTGATCGATAGACGGAAAAACCGGTAAATTCCGACTCTTTCTTATCCTCTGCCACCGGGATCGTCCAGGTCAACCAAAGCATGTCTCGCCCGATTGTAATTTTTAAATCCTTTACCACCGGCAGGGGTAGTTGACCAGGGGGTCTAGGCAGTGCCTTTTTGCCGCACCCCAAAAGAGACAAAAACACAATCATCAGTACTAAAACAGTCCAGTTACGACCTTTGCGACAACTGCTTTTCACCTCGATTATGTGTTCAAAAGCCCCTTGCAAGATAGTGCGTTTGTAGTCCCGGTTCATCGGTCCTGATTAAGTGACGAAAAAATATCATCCAAACAGGCCACCAGCGCGTCAATATCGTCAGTCTGGATGATCAACGGGGGGATAAAGCGTAAAATATTCTCCTGGATAGAGTTGATGAGGAATCCTTTCTCGAGACACTTTTCTACAATCGGCCCGCCATCCAATTTCAGTTCAATGGCCAAAAGAAGACCCGACCCCCGGACATCGGTGATCGATCGATGCCTCTTTTTAAGCCACAGCAGTTTTTCCTTAAAATATGATCCCACCTCGCGGCAATGGTCGATGATTTTTTCTTCTTCAAGTACTTTGACCACCTCCAATGAAGCGGCCGTTACTATCGGTGTGCCGCCAAAGGTCGATGCATGGGATCCAGGGCCAAATGCAGACGCAATGCGCTCTTTAGCCAGCATAGCGCCGATCGGCAAACCGTTGGCAAGGGCTTTGGCCAAGGTCATGATATCCGGCTCGACATCGAACTGTTCATACGCAAAAAGGCTTCCTGTGCGACCCATTCCGGTCTGTATCTCATCGAAAATAAGCAGTATCCCGGTTTCATCGCAAATCTGTCTGATCGTTTTCAAATACGTCGGATCAGGACATCGAACACCCCCTTCTCCCTGGATCGGTTCAACCATCACCGCACATGTTAAAGACCCGATCTCCCGGCGCAATGCATCCACGTCATTAAACGGTACGAAATCGAAACCTTTGAGAAGCGGGTCGAAATCTTTCTTGATTTTATCTTGCCCTGTCGCAGAAAGCGTAGCCATTGTACGCCCATGAAAAGAGTTTAGCATGGAAATGATCCGATAACGCCCATTTTCCTTTTTTTCCTTAAAATACCGCCTGGCGATCTTTATAGCCGCCTCATTGGCTTCAGCCCCGCTATTGCAGAAAAATACCCGGTCCGCAAAACTGTGCTGCACCAGCCAGGATGCAAGATTTGTCTGGGGAAGCGTATAGTAAAGATTTGAAACATGCAAAAGCCGATCCGCCTGTCCGGAAATGGCCTTTGAAACCCTTGGGTGAGCATGGCCGAGATTGCATACTGCAATTCCGGAAACAAAGTCCGTATAACATCGGCCTTCTGAATCCCAGAGTTTGCACCCTGATCCCTTTATAATTGCAATAGGAAATCGCTTATACGTTGCGAAAATAAATTGATCTGATTGCTCTATTATATCACTTGTCATGGTCGAATTTCTTAACCCTTTTTTCTTTTTATAGGATATATCGACTTAAATCCTCATCGTCCTTGATATCTTTTAGCTTTTTTTCCACATAATCCCTGCCGATAACAATCCGTTTCTCCTCTATGTCCGGTGCGTTGAAAAGAATATCCTCAAGGAGGCACTCCATTAAGGTATGGAGCCTCCTTGCACCAATATTTTCAGTCATGTTGTTGACTTCTTCCGCAATCCTTGCAATCTCCTCAACGGCGTCATCCTGAAACTCCACTTCAACTCCTTCTGTCTTTAACATCGCTATGTATTGGAGAATCAAGGCGTTTTTGGGCTCGGTCAGAATCCTTACAAATTCTTTGCGATACAGGGAGTCGAGTTCCACCCGAATCGGAAACCTTCCCTGGAGTTCGGGTATCAGATCAGAGGGCTTGACGGTATGAAAAGCACCGGAAGCGATGAAAAGGATGTGATAGGTCATAACCGCCCCGTATTTGGTCATCACGGTTGACCCTTCAACAATGGGAAGAAGATCTCTCTGAACACCTTCCCTCGACACGTCGGGTCCGTGTCCGCTTTCTTTTCCGGCAATCTTATCGATCTCATCAAGAAAAATAATCCCGGACTGTTCAACTTTTTCAATGGCCTGTTTTACTATTTTGTCTACATCGACAAGGTTCTGTGCCTCCTCTTGTGCCAGGGCTTCCATCGCCTCAGGGACTTTGACCTTCCGTCGTTTTGTTCCCTTTGGGAGAAGACTTCCCAACATATCTTTAAAATTGATCCCCATCTCCTCCATACCGACGTTCGAAAAAATTTCCACAACCGGCATCGATCGTTCTGTGACATCGAGGTCGACGTATCTATTGTTTAGCTTCCCGCTGCGGAGCATGGTGCGAAGTTTTTCCCTAGTGGAATACAGTTCGCCACCGGCTTTTGGAACAACTTCGAAAGCAGTCTCTTTTGAATCATCGGTTTTGTGTTCTGAAGTATTACCGGACTTGGGAAGGAGAAGGTCCAGCATCTTTTCCTCGGCATTCTGGTAGGCCTTCTCTTTGACCGCCTCCTGCTCCTTTGATTTGAGCTGGTTTACCGTTAGTTCCAAAAGATCCCTTACCATTGATTCGACATCTCTTCCCACATACCCAACTTCGGTGAATTTAGAGGCTTCAACTTTGATAAAAGGAGAATCCGCCAGTTTTGACAGCCGTCTTGCAATCTCGGTCTTTCCAACGCCGGTGGGGCCGATCAAAATAATATTTTTGGGTGCAATCTCATCCCGTAATTCTTCAGGGACCTGCTGCCTGCGCCATCGGTTTCTCAATGCGATCGCTACGGATCGCTTGGCCTTTTCCTGTCCAATGACATATTTATCCAGTGCTTTAACGATTTCAGGTGGTCTCAATCGACTCATGCCACCGACCTATACTTCTTTTTCATTTTATTATTCTCCCTTAATGCTCTCCAAAGATGAAACAGATAATGCCGCCATACCCAACCACTTTTTGAACCTGTTAAAGAGATTCAATGGTCACGGCATCGTTTGTAAAAATACATGTCGAAGCTGCGATTTTCATCGCTGCTTCTACAATCGCCTTTGCATCCATGTCGGTATGTTTGAGAAGTGCCGTTGCCGCCCCCTGGGCACCCACACCCCCGGCTCCTATTCCTAAAATACCCTCATCGGGTTCCATCACATCGCCGTTTCCGGAGATAAGAAACATTCTCGACTCATCTACCGCAATCATGATCGCCTCAAGCCGTCTCAAATATTTATCGGTTCGCCAATCCCGGGCCAACTCGACGGCACTGCGGGTCAGATTTCCATTGTAACGCTCCAGCTTGGCCTCCAAACGTTCTGAAAGATTCAGCGCATCCGCCGTTGCACCGGCAAACCCCACAATGATTTTCTCATTATATATCCTTCTGACCTTTTTGGCATGGTGCTTTATAATGGTATCGTTTAACGTAACCTGTCCATCTCCTGCGACGACCACTTTGCCCTTGTGCCTCACCGCCAAAATGGTTGTGCCGTGAAGGTTGGAGCGAAAAGCAGCGGCTGCATACCGCAAGCCGTGGTTTCCATTTGTTGTTTCCATTTTATTCCCTTTGGCTGAAACGAACGGTCTTTGTCTAAGCTCCTTTGTTATAGAAAGTTCAAACATCGCTAACCCCGAGGCGATCTAATGCCTGGGATGTGCCTTATCATAGGTCTCCATCAGTTTATCTATACTCACGTGGGTATACATTTGAGTGGTGGAAAGACTTTTGTGCCCCAAAAGTTCCTGTACAACCCTTAAATCCGCTCCTGCATCAAGCAAATGAGTCGCAAATGAATGACGAAGCGCGTGGGGAGAAACAGGGATCGGAAATCCGCAATCCCTGATGACTTTTTCAAGAATACGAGCGATAGACCGTGACGTCAGCCGCCGGTTATTTTTATTTAAAAAAAGGGGATCATTATTATCGGTCTGCATCCCTGCTTTTCGGAAATTCGATGATTTCAGCAGCTCCTTTCTGTATTTTTTTATCGCCTCCGCCGCCTTCTGACCGATCGGTACTATCCGCTCTTTATTCCCCTTGCCGGTGACGCGAATCACACCGCCTGGAAAATCGACATCTGAAACGTCCATTCCCGCCAGCTCGGAAACCCGTAATCCGCTGGAATAAAGCGTTTCAAAAATGGCCCGATTTCTTAAACCGAAAAGGGTATCTGTTTTAATTGAATCGAGCAATCTGAACATATCATCCACCGAAAGAAAGGCGGGAATCGATTTCTCCTGTTTGGGGGTTAGAATCGAATCTGCAGGACTATCTAAAATAACACCGTATTTTGTCAGGTGCCTCAAAAAAGAGCGAACAGCAGAAAGCTTTCGTGCCATGGTGATCTTTTTGTTTTTTTTATATAAAAAAGCGAGATAACGTCTGATCTGAAGCCCGTTCACCTCATCCGCCCTCACATTGTTCCCGCGAAGGTTCACTTGATTTTCATCTTGCTGATCTCTTGCAAGAAAAGACGCAAATTCGTTTAGATCATGCAAATAAGCACGGCAGGTGTTCGCCGAATATCCTTTTTCGGAAGAGAGCGATTCGATAAACTCCTTGATCATTCCCTTTAGCGAGGGTGAAATCATAGAAATAAGTCTTTTAAATTTG
>CAZSON010000060.1:6220-13987 GCA_964608375.1 uncultured Desulfobacter sp.
TTAAATTTGGATCAGCGATGCCAGTTCGGTCCAGTTGCCGACTTCTATAAACGGATGTTTCTGCCGGTTCCACGGCTGCTTGAAAAGAACAGGTGTAATTCCAGCTGCCTCCAGGAGAAAACAGGTTTCCAGTCGATCTTCCACAAAATATGAGATATTTCTATCTTTTAGAATACCCGCCTTCCCCTCAAATGACCCGGTTGTAATAATTTCGATTGCGCTGGGATCAAGGGGCAGGACATTAAGAATCCATTCGTAGATAGGGCCCAAATAGGGCCGGGCCGTTACAAAAAGAACCGTGCCATGCTTCATACCCATTCTGGATAATACTTGGGGCGCGTTCTTAAACGGTCGCAAGGTGGGTTGGTAGTTCCCATCCACAATTTTAGTTACGATGGCCTCTATGATCTTTGATTCCATGTTGATGCACTCTAGTAAAGAATAGCTAGTAATGTCTTCATACTTAATTCCGTTGATGTTAAATTCATCACGAGCAATATCTATAAAAAGCGCCATGGTATCTGCAAATACACCATCGATGTCAAATGCCATTGTTGCCGGATCGATCTTCGGTTTTTTCATGATCATTTACGATATAAAACTTAACCCAGGGGGCTATGCTGCCTTTCTTGTTCTTTTTTTTAATCTTAAGATTCTGCGCCGATAAATAGACGCCATTTTTTTATCACTTGATTCAATTGCCGCCATACGCTTGGTTTTTAATTCCCGAATCCTTTGTTTGATTTCCCGGACAGTGGAATCCTTTTTTTGCGGTTTTTTATCCTCAATCCCCCTTACTTTTTTTATGGCGCTGAACAGCTCCGCTTTGTTCTGTCCGTGAACTCCGGTAATTTCCGGAATCTCCTTGGCTATTTCCCTTAGCTCTTTGACGGTCATCTTTTCAAGCGGTTTTTCCTTTGATTGTTTTTTCTTTTCATTCATGTCAGATCAATCTCCTTTCCTTTCATGCTCAAAAAAAGCAGAAGCGGAGGCTGCTTGCCCCCGCTGTTTATTCGGTAACAACAATGTTTTTTTTGATCCAGTTCGTACTGATTTTTTTATTCGCTGTTTTTCTCCTTATGGCTTTTAGTTGCTTCATCCAAGAGCTTTGTTAGCGGTTTTACAATATCGATCGGAAACGGAAAGATCGTGGTGGTGTTATTCTCCGCCGACATCTCGCGCATGGTCTGAAGATATCTCAGCTGTAAAGCCATCGGGTGCTCTTGAATAATTTCCGCTGCTTCAGCCAGTTTCGCAGCAGCCTGATATTCACCTTCCGAATTGATGATCTTGGCACGACGCTCTCTCTCCGCCTCAGCCTGTTTGGCCATCGCCCGCTGCATCTCCTGGGGCAAATCAATATGCTTAAGTTCAACGGTCGCAACTTTTATTCCCCACGGATCGGTATGGGTATCGAGAATTTCCTGAAGTTCGGTGTTGATTTTTTCTCTGGCTGATAAAAGTTCATCCAGATCTGCCTGTCCGCAGACACTTCTCAATGTCGTTTGGGCCAATTGGGACATAGCATAATTGTAGTTTTCAACCTCGACGACCGCTTTGACCGGCTCGATCACCCGGAAATAGATAACGGCATTTACCTTCACCGAAACATTATCTCTAGTAATCACATCCTGGGGATCGACATCCATGGCAACGAGTCTCAGACTGATTTTAACCATCTTATCCACAATCGGTATCAGAATGATCAGCCCCGGTCCTTTCGCACTGATCACCCGTCCCAGCCGGAAAATCACTCCACGCTCATACTCGTTTAAGATGCGTATGGCTGCGGAAAGGAAAAAGACAGCGAGAATAATGATAATAATTGCTGTATACATGAGGTTCTCCTTTATTCTTGTTGGGTATTTGGTTTGATAGCTAACCGAAAAATTCTAATTAATCAACCTTTTCAACCTCAAGAACAAGGTTTTTGATATTTATTACCTCGACCCGGGCCCCTTCCGGCAAGGCTGTTTTTGACACGGCGCGCCACAGCTCACCATGTACAAAGACTTTCCCCTCAGGTGTCAGCGCCTTTTTCACCACACCGATTTCCCCGATAAGCCCTTTTATACCTGTTTTCGGTTTTGAAACCTGAGATTTAAAAACCAGACCGGCCACAAAAATAAAAAAGGCCGAAACAATAAACACAGTTGTTATCAGCACCTGCACCGATACCTGCAGTTCAGGACTGTTGCCTTCGAAGAGCATCAAAGAACCCAAAACAAGCGAGGCCGTCCCTGCGATACTCAGCATCCCATGGCTCGCAATTTTCATCTCCATAATAAAAAAAACAACGGCAAGAATTATAAGGAGTATACCTGCATAATTTACCGGGAGGGTTTGAAAGGAAAAAAACGCCAGAATGATCGAAATTCCCCCAACGACACCCGGAAAAATGGCACCGGGATTGGACAATTCAAAATAAATCCCCGCCAAACCGATCATCATCAGAATATATGCAATATTGGGATTGCTGATGGTTTTTAAGACCTTGGTTCTGAGGGTTTCTTTTATTATCTTCTTTTTAATATTATCGAGCTTGAGTTTTCCTTTACCCGCTATCACACGGCCGTTTATTTTTTTTATCAGATCATCTATATCCTTTGCGATGATATCGATGATTTTTTTATTCAATGCCTCTGTTTCTGTGGCTGAGATACTCTCACGAACCGCCCTTTCAGCCCAGGTTTCATTTCTTCCCCGCTTTTTTGCAATGCTCTTCACATAGGCCACCATATCGTTGGTAACCTTTTCGGACATTGTCTTGCCGATATCTTTTCCGCCCGCGCCTACCGGGTGGGCAGCGCCAATGTTTGTCCCCGGCGCCATGGCGGCGATATCTGCAGCCATTGTAATCATCACGCCTGCAGATGCTGCTCGAGCGCCACTCGGTGATACATAGACAATCACCGGCACTTTGCTTGCATAAATCTCCATGACAATTTTTCGCATCGATTCGGCCAGGCCACCGGGAGTGTCTAATTCGATGATGATACAGGCTGCATTTTCTTCCGAAGCTTTTTTAATCCCCTGCTTTAAAAAGTCAGCCACAGCAGGCCCGATCGCATCTGATACGCTGATGATAAAAACTTCGTTTTTCTCTGCAATTGCCGGTGCAGTACAGAAAAAACCGAACAAAGACAGGATAAAAATTAGGCGAATTGTTTTTATTGATCGCACCTCACCCTCATTGAAGCTCCATCAATTTCTTCATATCTTCCCAAACATCGCGCTTCTTTCCAGGATTCCGGAGAAGGTATGCCGGATGAAATGTAGGCATAACCGTTATGTTGTGATATTTATATAAGTTTCCCCTCAGCTTCGATATGGGATCCCTGATATCCAACAGGCTCTGAACCGCAACAGATCCAAGGGTACAGATGAATTCCGGCTCGATGGCCGAAATCTGTCGTTTCAAAAAAGGAAGACATGTTTTGATCTCTTCGGGAAGTGGATTTCGGTTGCGCGGTGGTCGGCATTTGACGATATTGCATATATATACATCTTCCCTCCTCAGATTTATCGCCCGAATGATTTTGGTCAGCAACCGCCCGGCTGCACCGACAAACGGCTCTCCCTTTTGGTCCTCGTCATATCCGGGTCCTTCACCGATAAAGACGAGCCTTGCCTTCGGGTCCCCCACCCCGAAGACAATACGGTTCCGGCTCTCGGAAAGCTTGCACCGCCGGCAATCATCAATATCGGTATAGATCTCTTCCAGGGTTTCACCGGAAGAAAATGTGCTACAGCCCCAAGTGTTGATCCTTTTGAGATTTTCTGCAGAGCAATCAAGCCCCTCACACCCCATGTCGGTCAAAGACCGAAGATGCCTGGTAATCCCGTCCAAAGCGGCGATAAAATTTGCTCTGCAGCTGCCCGATGGATCAGGCGGCAGAGAATCCCCCCCTTTATGAAATGCTGTCATTTTTTATTCGGGCCATTAACGCTGCACTCGGTTACTATTTTAGCAGGCCCGATTCACTCTCCTCAATCGTTGGGGACACCCATATATCAACACGAACTTTGGGCTCTTGATCAATAATGTTGATGACGCAAAAGCGATGTTCTTTCTGAAACAACATGATCGTACGGGGAGATTTAAATGAGCTGATCTCCCTCCAGTTATCCTTGCTCATATTGTTTTCAAAAAATGCGATCAACGAATTGATTTCCACCCGGCCGGTCAGAGTGAGTACGCCGGTCGTAAATCCAGGCGTTCGGTAAACAAATGATAGTTTCTTTTTTATCTTCAGTTCTCTTGGAATGAGCACATCTCCAAAATCATAATATGAGGGAATAGCGCCCTTATCTTTTTTCGATGCACTCGTTTTTTTTGATCCACCCGTTTTAAATGATGTGATGCTGGCACATCCTGAAATGGTAAGAAAAATAGCAACTCCAATTCCGATGCATCCAAAAACTGTCTTTCGCCGAAATTTTTTTTTCATCATTTGGCCTCCTTTTTAGATCCACAAAAAAATTGATTCAAAGATACTGTTCGCTATCCGCATATCCTCAAGGATTTAGGTCTTTAGACCTTTTTGAAGTTTTTTCAACCGTTGTACTTGCTTATATCGATGCGCCAGGTCAATCCATCGGCTGAACAGATTCACCAGCCTTGAAGTGCTAATTTGTCGATTTTGTATTATCAGGTGCTCAAGGTCAGAAAGTGCACGAACCAGGTCCGGTTTGTCCGGCGTAATCTTTATAAGATATCGATAGATTTCAGCCGCTTTTTTCAGGTGACCTTGATCAATGTAAACCCTGGCCATTGTTTTAGTATAAAAATCGGTATCCTCACTCATTTTGCGGCCTTTTGGTCCTTGTTCGATCCAAATTGAGTATGACCTCGTCCTTGCCGATCATACCGAGTTTCTGCCGTGCCACATTTTCGATAAACCCCGGATCGTTCTTAAGTCTGTCGATTGCATAATACAATGCTAAATTTTTTTGAACAAGCGCTCTGTTTTGTTTCATCAAGCTTTTTTCTTCATTTTTCAACTGAATGAGCTCGACAAATCCCTTATCACTAAAAATAGTAACCAAAAACAGATTGAAGAGCAACAGAGCGGCAAACAGAAGAAAAATTTTTTGCGCTGTACTCACGATTTTCCTACGCCTTTTGTTACAGCAACCCAGACCTTCTTAATTTCCGGACTCTTGATTAAAAATGAAAAAGCACCGTAAAACAGAAAACCGATGATTATGCTCCCGATAAGTCCAAATAGGAGGCTTGAAAAGGTTCCATTGTCTAACCGGATCATATAAACAGAAACCGTCCAAACCACCGCACCCATAATGACAGAAGAGACCAGTGTTTTGCAAATAGATTCTTTTATACTTTTTAATTCCAGCGATTCAAGGGTTACCCTTAAAGCCCTTATCAAAAGGACCAGGTTCAGCATTGAAGCCAGTGAGGTTGAAAGTGCAAGTCCCCCATGGCCCAAAGGCCCCATAAGCAAAACCCCAAGGACTATATTGGCAATAACCGAAACAACAGCCATCCGTACCGGTGTTTTTGTATCCTGCAGGGCATAAAAGGTGGAAACAACAATTCTCACCGCTGAAAAAGCCCAAAGACCGATGCCATAATATAAAAGGGCCACTGCAGTCAATCGTGTGGTTTCAGCATCAAAAGCCCCCCGTTTGAATAAAAGCGCGATGACCGGCTCCCGTAAAATGATCAACCCGACCATGGAGGGTATGGTGATAAAAAAGACCAGGTTCATCGCATGGGCAAATGTCTCCCGCACCCCGGCAAAATCCTTGGCAGCCGCCTGTCTCGATAGGCTCGGCAACACGGCGGTCGCCGTAGCAATGGCAAAAATGCCCAAGGGGAACTGCACGAGTCGGTCTGCATAATAAAGATATGACACGCTCCCCTCCGGCAACAGTGACGCTAAAAGGGTTCCAACCAGGATATTGATCTGATAGACTGCAGCACCGAAAACGGTTGGGAGCATCAACAGGCCGACTTTCTTAAGACCGGAATGGTATATTCTGGTTTTTTTCCAAAAATAGACACCTTTTCTGAGAATAAACGGAACCTGAAGCAAAAGCTGTAGAGCGCCACCGATTATTACCCCGATAGCGAGGCCGATGATCGGTTCCGACAGGTGTGGAGAGATAAAAAACACCCCACCGATCATTGCAAGATTCAAAAAAACAGGCGCAAGAGCCGGAGCAGCAAAATGACCGAGTACATTCAAAATACCCATGCAAAGCGCCACCATGCCGATAAAAAAAATATAGGGAAACATGATACGGGTCAACGTAATGGTGAGCGAAAGCTTCTCAGGTGACCCGGCGAATCCGGGGGCTATAATCCGGATGATCAGTGGTGACAGCAAAATGCCGGATAGAGCGAGAATCGTAAGTATAATTGAAAGGAGCAAGATGGCGGATCCCGCCAGCTTAAAGGCTTCATCTTTTCCTTTGGTTGTAAGGTATTCTGTAAAAACAGGGATGAATGCAATGCTTAACGACCCTTCGGCGAAAAGGCGCCTCAATAGATTGGGGATTCTAAATGCCACAAAAAATGCATCCGAGCCAAGGCCTGCGCCAAAGAATCCGGCAATAACAACATCTCTGAGGAATCCAAAAATGCGACTTAATAAAGTGGCGCTTCCTACGATTCCAGCAGCATGGGTTACGCGGGTATTTTCGTACATCGGGATATGAGGATTTTCTTTCTCATTTTAATCAGGCTTGATGTGAAAAAATCTTGACATTGGATAAACAATTTAATATTCTTACCAGGATAAACCGAAACTAAAAAAATCTCACGCAAAGGTGCAAAGAACGCCAAGATTTTTTCCTGTTTTTCCTTTTTGTCCTTTGCATGCGAAAAACAAAATACGAGATATATAATTTATTTAACGGGATTAAAGCAAATAACCATTATCAATTAACTCATAATCCTCCGCTTGAACTTTTTTTCGCTCAATTGGGGTTAAAAAAAAGGAGTTTTTAAATTTGGCAAATCATAAATCAGCAGTAAAACGCGCTCGTCAGAATGAGCTTAAGCGCTTACAAAACAAAAGGCTCAAAACCAGGATAAAAAAGGTCACCAAAGATGTTCGTCTGGCCGGGGGTGATTCGCAGAAAAGCACCGCTTTGAACCGGTTGAATATTGCAAAATCGGTCATTGACAAAGCTGCAAAAAAGGGGGCTATCCATCGAAATACCGCGTCAAGAAAAATATCACGCCTTTCAAAGGTAGTCGACGTCGTCAGCGCTTAAGTTGTCCCTGCCATCCGGAATGCCTGCGGTTATTTAAAAATCGCTGGTCAGCCGGTTGAACGCTTTTTCAGCAAGCTTTTCCGATAACACGATAATGGCATCTTGCAGGTTCTGTTCTGTTTCTGTTTTGGTTAAACCCACGGGATATGTTTGGCTTTCCAGTACGACATTGGCCCATAAGACTTTTTTGTGTCGATCCTTTAACTTAAAAGAAACCCCGATGGTTACCTCCCGTTCATCTGAAGTATCTGCGCCGGTATGAAAGACGGTTTCGATACCCATTCCGGTGATGACCCCGGATAAAACCGCCTCTGCGTTTTCCAGACGCCCTGCCAGAATAGCTTCATTTTTTCTGATAAACTCATCGATTAGATCATCGGTGAATATCGACTCAATACCGGTTTCCCGCGTACGATTCTCAAAAATAGTGATATAAATGGACCGAACCCCACCGGGGAATGATCCGCTGCCTGCAAATTTGTACCCACAGGCGATAAAAATGAATCCGAACACACAGCAAAG
>CAZSON010000061.1:0-13987 GCA_964608375.1 uncultured Desulfobacter sp.
TTATCCGGACACTTGAAATTTACGGCAAGGCGTTAGATAAAAACAGCACCCTTGTTCTTTCAACTGAATCGGATTTTTTGAGATACTTAAAAGGGTACGCTGATCAAACAAAATAAAAAAAAGCGCCGGCCTTTTTCATTCAGCCTGACACTTTTTTCCATTCACAGTTTTCTTAAGCGTTACCTGGACTTCCTTCTTTGATGTCGCGTACGGGCTAACAGTTTCCTATGTTTATGCTTTCGCATTTTCTTTCTCCGCTTCTTAACAACAGTTCCCAACAGATCACCTCCTATCGTGTTTATTTTATTAAATGAATATTTAACATTATCCCAGCTATCTGGGTTTGTCCATACTTATTTGTCCGCTTTATTATATTTACCTATGGTTATTCAGAAATAAGGCGGCATACGGTCCGGCAATCGAATAGATTTGAAGCGCTATGAAGAACCTGAAAAAATTCAACGCCGCACAGATTAAAACCGTCAACAGTGCGGTGGCCATGGCAGAAGAACTTGTCAGCAACTTCTACAAAATGTCTGCAAGTCAGTGGCTTGGCCGCAAATATGATGTCAAAACTTTGACCGATCTCGATCGGAACGAAATCATTCATGGCCCTTTTGCCCAGATTATCCGATACAAAGGGCAAAGGGACAACACCACACTCGGAACCTCGACATACGATTTTTATAAAATATGTCTTCAGGATCACTCTATTCTTTTGGCGATCAAGCGATCCCCCAAGGTTCAGCTGTTTCCCTTTATCCTCTATATCGTTACACATGAATTAATTCATATTATCCGTTTCAGCAAATTTTATCAGCAATTTGAAGCGTCGGCGGAAGAAAAAATAACCGAGGAAAGGCGAGTGCATGAAAATACCCATGAAATTCTGAACAATGTGCAGGTTGCCGGTATAAAAGATGCGCTCAATTTTTATGATGAATGGCGAACCCCCCTGGATGAGCACAAAGACTGAACCGATCCTACTGTTCTACCTATTTATTAATCCAGATGCAAAACCGATCCCAGGGCTTGACAACAGATGATTCATTGCTATATATAATTTTAGAATTAATATTCTATGTATGGCACGCTTTGGCGCCAAAATTATTTTAAGCAGGAGGTCTTTTTATATCATGCCGATTTATGAGTATCAATGCACAGCGTGCGGTGATGTTGAAGAAGCGTTTCAAAAATTTTCTGACAAGCCGCTTAAAAAATGCCGACACTGTTCAGGAAGGCTTCAAAAGCTTATCTCCAACAGCAGCTTTCACCTCAAAGGGACAGGATGGTATGTAACGGATTATGCCAATAAATCCAAGAAATCCACCCCGCCCTCAGCATCGACTGAGAAAACCACCGCCAAGAAACCTGATAAGTCTAAAAAGGCAACGGATAAAAAGCCTACATAGCTGAATCCATTTTTCATTCATTTTCGCTCGCCAAGAACTCAAACCGATGCGTATTTTTATAAGGCGTACTATTTCGGTTATAGAGCCTTCATCTTTGCGCGATATGATGCCCGGGGATGTTGTGTTTGGTAATTTGAAAAAATTTCCTTTTGCCACTCTTTACAAATCAAAATGGGTGATTATTATTTTCAGGAAATAGATTTTTTTCGTTCTTACTAAACCGAATCTTTTCTGACGGTTATACAAAAAATTAATCATAGCGCTATGCGAAAGGAGGTGGCGGCGGGTCCCTGCATATCAGGGGGTACAAACAAGATCAACAACGTATAGAATCAATCATCAACACTTTGGAATTTTAAAATACTTACGATTAAGAAAAGGAGAAATTGAACCATGAAACTTAGACCATTACAGGACCGTATTTTGGTTTTGCGGGTGGAAGAGGAAACAACAACAAAGGGAGGTATCATCATCCCGGACACCGCCAAAGAAAAACCGGCTGAAGGAAAAGTGATTGCCGTAGGTAACGGAAAACTAGGAGATGATGGCAAAAGGGTCCCCCTGGAGATCAAAAAAGGGGATCGGATTTTATTCGGAAAGTACTCGGGTACAGAGGTCAAAATCGAAGGCGAAGAGCATCTGATCATGCGCGAAGATGATGTTCTCGGCATTATAGAATAAGAACCAAACAAAATAAAATGGAGGATAGTCAAGATGGCTGGTAAAGTGATAAAATACGATATGAAAGCCCGTGAAGCGATGCTGAATGGGGTCAAAACACTTGCTGATGCGGTGGTTGTAACGCTTGGCCCCAAAGGAAGAAATGTTGTTCTTGATAAATCGTGGGGATCGCCTACGATTACCAAAGATGGCGTAACCGTGGCCAAAGAGATTGAATTGGAAGACAAGTTTGAGAACATGGGCGCGCAGATGGTCAAAGAGGTCGCCAGCAAGACAAGCGACATGGCGGGTGACGGTACCACCACCGCGACCGTACTGGCAAGGGCGATATATGAAGAGGGACAGAAGCTTGTTGTTGCCGGCAATAATCCGATGGCCATCAAACGCGGTATTGAAAAAGCGATAGAGGTCGCTGTCAGAGAGCTTGGCAATATGAGCAAACCGACCAAAGATCAGCGAGAGATTGCCCAGGTCGGCACCATCTCTGCCAACAACGATGAAACCATCGGCAATATTATTGCAGAGGCGATGAACAAAGTCGGAAAAGAAGGCGTCATCACCGTTGAGGAAGCTAAGAGCATGGAAACGACTTTAGAGGTGGTTGAAGGAATGCAATTTGACCGTGGATACCTTTCACCCTATTTTGTAACCGATGCCGAGAAAATGGTTGCCGCGGTGGAGAATCCGTATATTCTGATTAATGAGAAAAAAATCAGCAACATGAAGGACCTTCTGCCGCTACTTGAGCAGGTGGCTAAAATGGGCAAACCCCTTGTCATCATTGCTGAAGATGTGGAAGGTGAAGCGCTGGCCACCCTGGTTGTAAATAAACTGAGGGGCACGTTGCAGATTGCCGCTGTAAAGGCCCCCGGGTTTGGAGACCGAAGAAAGGCCATGCTTGAGGACATCGCGATTCTGACCGGCGGACAGGTTGTATCCGAAGATTTGGGTATCAAGTTGGAAAATCTTACCGTTTCAGATCTTGGAAAGGCCAAACGGATCACTATCGATAAAGATAACACGACAATCGTCGATGGCGCCGGCTCCCGAAGCGCCCTGGAAGGTCGTGTGAAACAGATCCGAACTCAAATAGATGAAACCACATCGGATTACGATCGTGAAAAACTCCAGGAACGGCTGGCGAAACTGATCGGCGGTGTTGCGGTGATCAACGTGGGCGCTGCAACCGAAACAGAGATGAAAGAAAAAAAGGCCCGAGTCGAAGATGCGCTCAATGCAACGCGCGCAGCTGTTGAAGAGGGTATCGTACCCGGCGGCGGTGTGGCCCTTTTACGCTGCATCGACGCTTTGGATAAGATCAAAATCAAAGCGGACCAGAAACTGGGCGTAAAAGTTGTCAAACGCGCCATCGAGGAACCGATTCGCCATATCGTCGCAAACGCTGGTATTGAAGGGGCAGTCGTGATCGATAAGGTCATCAACAACCAGGGTGCATTTGGTTACAATGCAGAAACAAACACCTATGAAGACCTGATAAAAGCAGGTGTTATCGACCCAACCAAGGTGGTCCGGTTTGCGCTCCAAAATGCAGGGAGTGTAGCTTCACTGATGTTGACCACTGAAGCGATGATCGCTGAAAAGCCTGAACCAAAACCTGAACCACCGATGCCGGGTGGCGGAGGTGGCGGTATGGGCGGTATGGGCGGCATGGGCGGCATGGGCGGCATGATGTAAATTGCTCCTTGTTTCCGTAACATTACAAAAAGGCCTTCATCTTTTTTGATGAGGGCCTTTTTTTTGCCTAAAAAATGAAAATCTTGACAAATCGATGACTCGCATGTTAAACTGTGAGATATCAAGAAAATCCTTACGGAGATTTAAGAATTCTTTTAAATACTCAAAGCTGGAGTAGTCAATGAATGACAAGACAATTTATGGGGTATATTTAAGCTTAGGTATTCTTTTTGCCGTAATTCTTTTGCCTTTTATAACGTCTGCTGATGAGAGCCAATCGGTTGTCAAATATGAGTCGGGCTTTTACTACACTGTTGAAAAAGGGGATACGCTTTGGGAAATTTCGGGTCGTTTTTTGGGATCACCACTGCTCTGGCCTGATTTGTGGAGTGAAAACAAACAGATTAAGAATCCTTATCAGATCCGGCCGGGCAAACGCATTCGTCTTTTTCATCATTCAGGAGAAAAAAGCCTGCCCACAAAAGAGGTGGAGAAAAAAGTATTTTCGGAAAAAAAAGGTATCTATTATTATTATGCTGGTATTGATGCCGTCGGATTCGTCCGGCAGATCCCTTTAAAACCATGGGGCTCTATCTTCAAATCGGTAGATAATAAAAAGATCATCAGCGAAGGGGATCGTGTTTTTATCTGGCAGGCGGAAGATGGTTCCTTGTCATCCGGTGAAAAATATACGGTTTTTCGAACCCTAATACCCTCGAGAGATAAAAAGAAGGGCGGGAAATTTGGGAGTCAGCATTATCTGACAGGGATTGTCAAGGTAATCGAAAGCAATCCCAGTTTTGCCCTTGCTCGGGTGATCCGGTCTTTCAGGGCCATGGAAATAAATGATCTTGTCGTACCCTTTGAAAAACGGTCGTCCAAAATCCCGCTCGCCGACAGCGTGCGAGGACTGTACGGAAAGATCATTGTCTCAGAAGAGCATGAAATTAATTTTGGCGACCATAGCATCGCTTTCATCGATAAGGGGGCTGAAGATGGTGTCAGGCCCGGGCAGATTTACCATGTCTTCGAACAGGAAACGGCGATCGATCCAAAGACAAACCTTGAAGTCTCTCTGACCCCGCTGGATTTTGGATCGATGCTCGTCCTTCTAACTGAAAAAACAACCGCTACGGTTGCAATTATTCAGTCAGACAAAAGCGTCTATTCCGGCGCTAAATTTCGTCCCCCTCCGAAGTAGTTTTCGGTTTCCAGCCCTTTTCTTCAGCGCAAAAAACTACTTTTCGCTTTCCGGTTCCAGCATTTTTTTAATGTTAGCCTTTAGGTCATCCACCTGGCGGTCGGTCAAATTAAACGGATAATCATTTTCCGAAGAGATTGCCGGGTAGATTTTTTCTTCTTTTCTTTCTTTTGCAAACAGAGAGAGGGAATAATTTTTTGTTCCCTTTAACTGAATCTCATATATCGGAGCTTTGAATTCTGTCTTTTTATTCTTAGGAATGAACTTCTCACATTTAAGCCTTGATAGCGTCGAAAGAATTTGCTTTAATTTAGAGACATCCACTATCTTTCCCTCAACGGTTTCCCAGACTTTTTTGCTCTTTTTCTTTTCATCGGTTTTGGCATCTGAGCCGGTTTTTTCATCTGCTGATTTTATTACATCCTTTTGCATCACGACGGCAAGGGGTTTACCTTCTTCTTTGATCTGAATCTCCCTGATATCATCGGGATCGAAGGACAAAACCGTCAGATCACGCAAATCATCGATACTTTGATCAAACCGACGTCTGAATTCTCCCTGGGCCTGATAGACATTCGGATCTGTTGATAGCTTTACGTGGGTATGCCGGTATGTTGTTGCCGCTTTACCGATTTCAAATTCCCGCTCCAGCCGATTTCCGGCCCAAGCCTTAACGACGATCTTTTTATCTTCGCTCAAATCATAACGAAAATAATTTTTTGATTCTGATACCAGAGTCGTCAGTTTGAGCTTCTCAACGGTTTCCATCATACTTTTCACTTTGTTTGAATCGGCCGCGTAATTGTTCGGCCCAACAAACCACTTATTGTCTTTTTTATTCAGCGGGATCGATTTTCCATCCCGTGTGATCTCCAGTTTGGTAATCTGTTCGCCGTCAATTCGAGGGACATAAGGGAGTTTATAGTGAATCCGGTTGGTACTTCGCAATACCAGATAGAGTATCAGCACAATCACGACAGCAACTAGGATAGGATATTCTTTTTTCAACTTCATGACGTCCTCTCTTTATCTTGACTTTTGAAATATCATTTGAATCTGTTTTTTTCTGGAATGGCGCCGCAACCACACGAATAAACCAAAAAGGACGACCAACACCGGAAGTCCGGCGACATTAAAGGTTTTGGTAAATGTTTTGACGTAACCTGCGCTTTCATACAACGGATTAAAAAGCTGCTCTTTACTCCGCATGGAAGCTATATTCTCCCGATGATTCATGACATCTAAAATGTTCATAATGAATACAGCATTTGGACCCTTGCCCTCCGGATCGAGAAGACTATCTTTAAGCATCTCCGATGATCCGATCAGAAAGATTTTGCTCGGCTTCCCTTTCGCTAAAACGCTTTCTCCTCCCTTGATTTTAGATAAATCGATCGGTGGCTCTTTGCCCGGTTTGGGTTTTTCGCTATCTTTCCTGTCTGTTGTTTTCGAATCGGTATTTTCTGATTTCTTTTCCGGAATCGATTTTCCGGCAAAATAGCTCGGAAACTCTCCCTGCAAAAGGTAGGCAAGTGGTATGCTGCTCTTTTCAGTTTCTGACGTAGGCGGCGTGATAAACTTCGGGTTGAGCATAATATTGCCGCTCATTTCCCAAGACTTTGCCGAAGAGGAAAATAGCGTATACGCCCTGATCCGGTTCTCATCGATACGCTTTTTATTCAGCTCAAGCGGCGATATTTTCAGGGCAACCAGCCCTTTGATTTGTTTCATAAAATCCAGATCATTGTTGATATTTTTATTTTTGATAACAGGCGCAAAATATATCGGTTGTTCTCCACCGCCAAATTGGCGAGACACCCGTTGTCTATAAGAATTTTCATCCAGAACAAACGATTTTTTCACTCGGATACCATAATGGGTTAATAATTTTTCGAGGCCGGTATCGATCGGAATATAGTTCGGCCCCCGGTTGAATGTCATGTCACGTCGATTCTTCGGCATGACTTCATTGAAGGCATCTAAAAATAGCGCCAGCTGCGTACCGCGCATCAATGCCTGATCAATTTGAAAAAGCTCATATTCTGAAAATTTTTCAGTCGGTCTTGCTATAATCAGGGAATTGAGATTGTCGGGGATCAAGCCTTCTTTGAGATTTACACGCTTAAGCGTATAATTTTGAGAAACAAGTGCGGAAAAACTCGAAAGCGCATTCTGATTTTGCCGGCCCATCGGTGAAGCGCCCGATATAGGCAGTGTACCGTGATCCGCTAAATAGCCGATATCTTCGTTAATATTGATAAGTGTTTCCAGGTTGTCGTTTATTGTTTCTTCGATCTTATCGAGATCCATCAGGTTGTACTGTGTGCCGAGGAGTGGGAGACGCAGAACACGTAAAATCGGTATTTCCAAAACCCTCTCTTTATGTTCCATCACCAGACCGATAACACCTCTTCCCGCCTGAATCTTACCATGCAAAAGGGAAGGCCACTTGAGGTTCATGATGTTATAACGTTTTCGCAGGCTTTCCATATCTTTGTCGCTAGAAGGATCCTGGTAAATGTACTGAAGTTTTCCATAGGCCTTTTTGTTCAGAGAAGTTACGATTTCTTCTACTTTTACCGGGTACTCAGAAAGTTCCCTCAGTCCCATATATTGGGCAACCTGCTTTAATGAGGAAGAAAGAAATAGTGTAATACGAACTTTGTCTTTCAGACTCAACAGGGCACTGATCTTGTTGTTCAGCTTCTGCATGGTTGTGGTCAGTTTATATTCCAAGCCGTTCGTCGAAGTGATGGTGGGAATCCGTTCAACGAGATCACCGTGTATCAGTACCATTCCCATGTAAGCTTTTTTGAATTTGACCTCATCCTGTTCGACCGCCTGAATCTGAACCGGGTAAATGCCATAGCTTTTTGCCAGTTTCTGATTTTCCATGGCGCCAAGTTCACCGGTATCCCCTTCGGGACTGACGTCATAAAATCGGTAGTTAAAAAATCTATTTGAATGGATCGCATACTCTTCGAGAAGGTCGTGTAAATACCGCTCCGTCTGATTGTGCGGAGGCGGGAGGTTCCGGGTAAAAAAGACGTTAATGGTTAATGGTTCCGAAAGTGTGGCAACCACCTTTTTACTGGCCTGGGAAAGAGAATATATTTTGTTTGCTGTCAGATCGAATCTGAAAAAAAGAGTAACCGCCGCCACATTGACCAATACGATAATGATCAGGTAGATAAAAAGTTTTATATGTTTGCCAAAGCTGTTTTTCATTTTCATACTCCTCATCCTTATTCCTTCCTCTCCATGGCAAGGCATGCCGCGTATAATCCGATAAAAATAATACTCAGAAAATAGACAATGTCTCGTGAGTCGACCACCCCTTTTGCAATATTCTGGAAATGCAGATCTGCCCCCAGATAGCCGATCACACTTAGTAACACCCTAGGAAAGAAAAAGAGCATCTTATCGATCACTGTCAGGGAAAAACAGATTGTCATCCCTACAATGAAAGCGATGATCTGATTTCGGGTTAACGCCGAGGCAAACAATCCGATGGCGGAAAATGCGCCGCCGAGAAATACAGCACCGACATATCCTCCTAAAACCGGCCCCCAGTCAAGTTCGCCGAAAAAGGACACAAAAATCGGATAGGAAAGCGTCGGCAAAAGCATGGCGACAACAAATGAAACGCCGGCCAGAAACTTTCCTGTCACTATATGCTGCCGTGTTACAGGCAGGGTGAAAAGGGTTTCATATGACCCCACATTCAATTCTTCAGCAAAGAGCCTCATGGTCACCGCAGGGATGACAAATGAAAAGGTGATCGGCAAGAGGTTGAAGAAGCTTCTTAAATCGGCCTGGTTAAAAAGAAAAAAGGTCGAAAAGAAAAACCACCCGGTCACCAGAAGAAAAACAGATATGACAATATAGGCGATCGGGGAGATGAAATAATCTTTTAGCTCTTTGTTGAATATATGTATAATTTGACTCATTTCAGCTCTCCTTGGTCAGATCCCGGAAGATGGTTTCAAGATTTTGGGTTTCCCTATACAACTCCATCAGTACCCAGTCGGATTTCTTGATCACTTGATAGAGATTTTCCCTGATATCAATGGTCGCTTTGCAGGTTAGACGTAGCTTGAGCATAGCGTCTTTGGTTTCGTCCAGATGCTTTATGTCGGTAATGCCGTCGATTTCAGCCAACTCCTTTTCAACTTCCGGCAACATTGCTTTTAAAAGAGAAACATAGATAAAATGATCCCGACCGGCCCATTTTTTGAGGTTTTCCGTTTGATCGTCTGCAACAATTTTCCCCTTATTGATAATCACCACGCGGTCACAGGTCACCTCAGCTTCGCTAAGGATATGGGTGGAAAGAATAACGGTTTTCTCTTTTCCGATCTCTCGAATGATCGTGCGAATTTCAGCAATCTGGTTCGGGTCGAGCCCTGAGGTCGGTTCATCCAGTATAAGAATTTCAGGATCATTCATCATGGCATGGGCTAACCCCACTCGCTGCTTTAAACCGCGTGAGAGTTCATCGATCGGTTTGTGCATAATTTCCTCTAATCCGCACCGATCAGCCAAATGCCGGATTCGGGTCAATCTTTCATCTCTGTTCATCCCCCTGATCCTGGCCACATAATCAAGATAATCGTAGATCAGCATGTTGCGATAAAGGGGTGCGGACTCAGGCAGATATCCGATAAGGTTTTTGACCGCCAGTAAATTTTCACCGATTGAATAATTTTTTACGCGGATGGTGCCCGATGAGGGAAGAAAGTAACCGGTCAGCATTCGGAGGGTGGTGGTCTTCCCCGCACCGTTGGGGCCTAACAGCCCTAAAATTTCACCCTTTTTAACACCGAAGCTGATCTGATCCACGGCACAGAAGTCATGGTAGTATTTTGTTAACTTTTCAACTTGGATCATATATTTTCTCCTTGTTTACCATAAACGACAGCGAAAATGAAAAAACTCAAATTTTGTTTCCCGATCCATCCGTGAATCACCTTCGGTGCGAGACGAAAGTGATTCAGGGTAAAATCCGGAATGTGAAACTTGAGTAAAAATAGTTGATCTAAACAGATTGTATTGACGACTTCAGATAAAAATCATTTGTTGTGTATCAAATCTGCATGCTATAATTTGAGTATTAAAAACGTGATAACCATTTTTGCGATATTTCCTTACCATAAATAAAAATGGTTTTAAACTTAAATCTCAGGTTTTGCACCTGATATTTTGAGAAAAGCCATATCAGGCAAAGAATAAAAAAGAAATTGTTAATGCTGTCATGATATCTATCGAATCTTTTTTTGGTTACCTATTATCGATTTTTGGTTCAATAGTCGTTTTGTTTTTTGTTTTTTTGATTCTTGGCAGCTTATATTTCAAGTGGTATTTTTCCTGGGAACTCAGTCATCGGCGAGGGGTTAATTATTACGGCAGATCGCGTGAATACAGGCGGGCTTTCAGGAAAAAAATGAAAGTACACGCTTTTTTTTTAAAGCCTTTCATTTGGTTTGAAGCCAGATTGCGTAAGGCAAAGGGGACCTATGAATTTGCTTCTATAAAATATAAAGACGTATATGGGCCGAGTTTTAGCTGCAGCCGGGAAAGCTTTAGCAAAGCTGTTGAGTACCGGCCATCGACGCGGGATATTTTTGTTGTAACACAAATGCGGTGCGGCACCACCTGGATGCTGCAGTTAATCTTCCAGATTTTGACAAAGGGAGCCGGCCATTTTAATGATAGCAGCTATGTTCATTTGTGTGCAATAAGTCCCTGGCTTGAGTCATTGGACAATGTTTCGGCTGCAAAAGCGCCGCTCATCGGTTCCAGCTTAAAAAAAATTATTAAAACTCATTTACCGATCAATCTATGCCCATATGATGAGGCTGCAAAATATATATATATCATTCGGCATCCGGTAAGTTGTTTTCAAAGCATAATCGACTACTTTCAATTAACAACGGGGCCATTTGTCCCGCCTGTATCCAAAGTCCTTGAATGGTATTGCAGTGATCGGATGTGGTGGTTATCATGGCCGGAGCATGTTGCCGGGTGGTGGAAGCAGTCCCAGGAGAAAAACAATATTCTGTTTGTCCAGTTTGAAGAGATGAAAAAGGATCTGTCAAATGTCGTTGACCGAGTCTCCCGTTTTATGGAAGAAGACTTGTCAGGGCTGGAAACTCAAAACATAATTACCCACTCGAGCTTTGAATATATGAAGGAAAATGAAGAATACTTTGAAATGATTCCGCCGAATCTTTTCTCAGTTTCCGGCACGTATTTTAAAAGCGGCAAAATCGACAGGTACAAGGATGTTCCAGCTGAAATCAGGGAAACTATTTTGTCATTTTGCAGGCAACGGCTTAAAAACAGATCTTATCCTGCTGAAAAGTTCTACCCGGATATCATATCACCCTCTTATTGAACAACCTGTTTGTACTGTACTCCCTCAAAAAAAATCACTTTTCAGTATCTGATTGTTCAGAATTGCGCTTCTTTTTATCGGCGGATCCGAAAATTGTAGTCAGTTTGTGCCAGAAAAACTTGAAAAAAATAGCAGCACCCGCAAGACCGGCGAGGATCGATTGCCAGATCATGCTCCCTGATCCGGGATCCAAATATGCATATGCCGGGTTTGCCAGTGAAAGCAGTATCAATGAAACAACACTGCATATTGCAAATTTTCTCATGATATCGAAACTCCTTTTTTATAAACACCTTTCTTTTTTGTTCCACTCATTGTTTCTTTTAACATTTTCCTTTTTTTTTCACAAGGTTTTTTTTAATAACTCAAGTTTCACGCTCTCTATCCATCGGCGCGTCGCCCGCGCTCCAAGCCGGATGCCGACCTTCTTCAAATCAAATAAGTAAAACCTGCATTGCCGGTTATCCTTGATACAAACCCGTATTGGAGTTATATGTCGATATATGTAAAACCATAAGGCTAAAAGAGAAGGTAAAACTTACAATTGATAGTTCAGAACTTAAGGGGAGATGAAAAAATTGAAAAACGAATCAGCCAATTCATCATTTTTTACATATGCGTTGCATATTTTTGTGTTGTTCGAGTTTGCTGTTGCACAGCCAGTATTTGAGGTCCTTTCAAAGGGTTCGGCATTTCTGGTCGCTCGTCAATTAAAGCCGCCGGACGTTATTTTCTTTGTCATTTTTCTGGCCATTATCATACCGCTTTGCATTGTCGCAATCAAGGCCATTTTAGGTCTGATAGATCGGAGACTGTCCAAATGGATTCACGGTTTCACTATTTTTAGCCTGATTACAATCTTTTCAATCCAGGTGATCAAAAAGATACCGGTCTTGCCAGGTTTATTAATAATATCGAGCGCATTTATTGTTGCGTCGGTATTTACCGCCGCCTATTTCAAAACCAAATTAGTGCGGTCCTTTCTGACCGTTTTATCCCCTGTGATTATTGTATTTCCCCTGTTGTTCTTATTTAATTCTCCGGTCTATAAGATCATTGGAAAAGGGAAGCAAAAGGCCATTTACCCGAACATCCATTCAGATACACCTGTCATCATGGTCATTTTCGATGAATTTCCTACTATTTCTTTAATGGATCAGAACCGCCGGATCGATGCGATCCGTTATCCTAACTTTGCAAAACTTGCACGAAATGCCTACTGGTTTAGAAACAATACCACCGTCGCAATGCATACCGATGCCGCCGTCCCTGCAATTCTGATCGGTTCTTATGTGGATCGCCCCGGTGTTCCAATATTCAGGGAGCACCCACAGAACATCTTTACATTGTTCGGTGGCAGCTATAAAATAAACGCCATCGAAGTGGTATCCATGCTCTGCCCTGAAGAGCTATGTGAGCATCGGGAAAAAGATCAGACCTTCAGTGAGAGAGCGTTGTCACTTATTATGGACCTCTCGATCGTTTATTTGCACATTGTCCTTCCTTCAGACATGACTTCCGACCTGCCACCGGTCACCATGACCTGGGGCAACTTTCTAGCCGATGATAGCACTACACCTTCTAAAATACAAGCTTCTGAAAATCTCAAACAAATAAGAATCAGGAGGAATGTCAATCGAAAGAAACTGTTCTCGGGTTTCATAGAATCGATCGATGCTTCAGACAAACCGGCGTTTCATTTCATCCACATCCAACTCCCCCATGTTCCCTGGGATTACTTACCTTCAGGGAAAAAATACTCTGAAATGGGTTTTCAGATACCGGGGTTGGATATAAAACGAGAACTTTGGGGAAAAGATGAAACGCTGGTTGTCCAGGGCTATCAACGGCATCTCCTTCAGGTCGGTTTTGTAGATAAATTACTCGGCGAGCTGCTTGATCATCTGAAAGCAGTCGACATGTATGACCGTTCATTGGTTGTCATTACAGCAGATCATGGGGTTAGTTTCTGGCCGAATAAGAAAAGGAGAAATGTGAACAAAGGAGTGCCTGCGGATATTTTACTGGCACCTCTCTTTATCAAAGCGCCCTATCAAAAAGAGGGCGTTATCAGTGATCGAAATGTGCAATCTATTGATATCCTTCCGACAATAGCTGATATACTAGATATAAAGATACCATGGAAAATTGATGGATACTCAGACCTCGACCTGTCGCTCCCTGAGAGAACAGAAAAAGTCATTTATAATCCTGCTTACGAAAAGTTTGTATTTGATCCCAGGTTAAAAGATAGCCTTGTCTCCCTTAAGCGCAAGTTAAAGCTGTTCGGCACCGGATCAACCAGACCTGAAGGAATCTACAATCTCAGAGAATACAGTGACCTTCTTGATCGTAAAGTAACTGATTTTGGGGCAATCGGCAGCTCGGGTCTTAAAATCGAACTAGATAATGCCTATCTTTTTGCAAATGTAGACCCGAATAGCAGATTCATACCAGCACACATAACCGGAAGGGTTTTATCGAACTTAAAAATCAACAGGCCGATCAAGCTGGCGGTTGCAGTCAACAACAGAATCGCTGCGGTATCCCGAACCTATAGACGTAAAAAAAAGATAACCATGTTTTCGTTTATTATACCCG
>CAZSON010000062.1:0-13981 GCA_964608375.1 uncultured Desulfobacter sp.
CCCTGGTTCAGGGACTTTCTAAACCACCTGGATGATTCGACCGATGCCGGTTAAATGATACCGGTTAACAAAATCGTATCGAATATCAAATAATTATTACGCGTGTATTACCTTTTAATTTATTCGCTTTCGAGCCTCCCGCGCTTGTCAAATCCCCTTTGCTTTGCTAATAAATGGGTATGCTGACTTCTATCGATCATCCATTAATCGTATTGGCGTCAAAATCCCCTCGCAGACGGGATTTACTCAACCAGACAGGGCTCGCATTTTCCGTCATTCCAAGCCATATTGATGAGACAACGGTTCAGATGTCCTCACCGCTTGACCTTGTTAAGACCCTGGCAGAAGAAAAGGCAAAACCGATTTCTGAAAGATATGAAGCGAGTTGGGTAATCGGTGCGGATACTATCGTTGTGATTGATAACACTATATTGGGAAAACCGAATTCTGCAAAGGAGGCCCGCGGTATGCTCAAACATCTCAGCGGAAGGAATCACCGGGTTATGACCGGTTATGCCATCTTCTGTAAGTCAAGGGACCGATACTTTTCAGAAACTGTTGAAACAAAGGTCTGTTTTAAGAAATTGACGGATAGCGAAATCGAATGGTACATTCATACCAGGGAACCGTTTGACAAAGCGGGCGGTTATGCCATCCAGGGGCTGGGAATGTTCCTGGTGAAGCGGATCAACGGCTCCTACACCAACGTGGTCGGGCTCCCGGTTTGTGAAATCATCGACTTCCTTTTAAAAGAAGGGGCCATTGAGCATTTGGGCGGGAGAAAAATGCCGTGCGGATAGATACCAGGGTAAAAGAGTTGAAATACCGGTTGGAAAATGTGAAAAACCGGATTCGAAAATCCGCAATCGATTGCAGGCGTGATCCGCAATCGATCCGTCTGGTGGCGGTGAGCAAAACCATGTCGGCAAAAAAGGTTAAAGAGGCCATCGCTGCAGGTGTTGAAATTCTGGGAGAAAATTACATTCAGGAAGCGCGGGAAAAGATCGACCGCCTGTCATCCTATCCCGTTTCCTGGCATTTTATCGGGCATCTTCAAACCAACAAAGCAAAATACGCGGTAAGACTTTTTGATCTGATCCATTCGGTAGACAGCCTTAAGCTGGCTGTGGAATTGAACAAACAGGCAAAAAAGATCGGCAAAGTTCAGCAAATCCTGATACAGGTCAATGTGGGGCAAGAGGCCTCAAAGTCAGGTATATCCACAAAAGAAACGTTTGACATGGTAAAAAATATCGGCCATCTTGAAAATCTTTGTCTCAGGGGGTTGATGACCATACCACCTTTCTATAATGCCCCCCAAAAAGTTCGACCCTACTTTGCATTACTCTGCGACTTGGGGGACCGGATCAAAGCAGCGATACGTACGAGGGTTCCGGTCAACGAACTCTCAATGGGGATGACCAATGATTTTGAAGTCGCCATCGAAGAGGGCGCAACCCTGCTTCGTATCGGTACCGCAATTTTTGGAGAAAGAAATTGAAAATCCTGCTGCACATCTGCTGTGCTCCATGCGCCATATACCCGGTCAAAACACTTCGGAAGGAAGGGCACCGCACCATCGGCTTTTTTTACCGCAGCAACATTCACCCCTTTATGGAATGTGCGAGGCGGGAGGAAGCGCTAAAATCCCATGCGGCGGATATCGACCTGCATGTCATTTACCAAAAAGGATATGACCTTGAAGGGTTCTTAAGAAAAATGGTGTTCAGGGAACCGGATCGGTGCTCGATCTGCTACCATGAGCGCCTCCGGACAACTGCAAAGATAGCAAAACGCGGAAAATTTGATCGCTTTTCAACCACCCTGCTCTACAGTAAATTTCAGAAACACCAGGTGATAAAATCGATCGGAGATGCGGTAGGCCGATCGGTGGGAATACCGTTTTACTATCGGGATTTTCGGACCGGTTGGAAAGAAGGTGTTTTGGAATCAAAACGCCTTGGGATCTATCGCCAGCAATACTGCGGATGTATTTACAGCGAAAAGGAGAGATATTATCGTCTGTCCGAAGATCGATCTTTAAGCAACAGGTCAGCATCCGATGTTCAGTAATTTTATATATTTTATCATTGCCCTCCTTATCTACACAACCTATCAGCCTTCAACAAAACCGAATTTAGACGCTCCGGAAACCCTCTTTCTTTTCCTATCTTTGATCGTCCTTTTTTCATATTTCACCTGGACCCGGTTCCAGGCGCTCAGAAAACGGATCGAGCGCGAGCCATTTTCCCGCCTCGATCACCGATTCAACGCGGTTTTAACCCGGCAGTCTGTTCTGGCAATTGCGCTTTTTGCGATCGATATTTATGGGTTGAGTCTCTCCTCATTTTTTGCAGACATAACCTTTTTCTCCATCATTCCGACTTTTCAGGCCCTGATCTTTATCACCCTTTTTGTATGCTATCTTTCGATTATATGGATCTGTGCCCATGCGGCGTATCAAGGGCTCTACAACACCGACATATCGATGGGTTCGTATGTTTTTTCAAATATCTTATTCTCCGTTCCTGTACTTTTACCCTGGCTGATCCTATCCGGCATTTCGGATATCATCTTTGCAATCCCGTTTGAAGCCCCGAAACGGTTTCTTTCCACCACAGAGGGTGAGGTGATCTATTTCGTTATTTTTCTATTTGGTATTGCGATGATCGGTCCGATGATGATTCAGAAGTTCTGGAGGTGCAAACCGCTTGAATTCGGATACCATCGAAAGCGTATTGAGAAACTGTGCGAAAAGGCGGGATTACAATATGCCAATATTCTTTACTGGCCCATATTCGGCGGCAAAATGATAACCGCCGGTGTGATGGGACTTGTTAAAAAATTTCGGTATATCCTTGTCACAAATGCGCTCCTTAAGCTTCTTGAGCCGGTGGAAATTGATGCTGTTATTGCCCATGAGATCGGACACGTAAAAAAGAAACACCTGTTATTCTATCTCTTTTTTTTTGTGGGATACCTTTTACTCTCCTATGCTACCTTCGATCTGATCATCTATTTCATTCTTTATGTAGAACCGATTTACAGGTTCCTCAGCAATGCCGGCTTCCATCAAACCACGGTGACATCTGCTCTTTTCAGCCTAATCATCATTTTCATCTTCCTCATCTATTTCCGGTATATTTTCGGTTATTTTATGCGCAATTTCGAACGGCAGGCCGATGGCTATGTCTACTCGGTATTTGATACATCCACACCCCTGATCACGACACTTGAGAAAATCGCTGCCACCAGCGGCCAACCGGACGATAAGCCGAACTGGCACCATTTCAGTATCAGGGATCGGATCGGGTATCTGAAAAAATGCGAGGCTGACAGAAAATGGATCAAGCGGCAGGACCTGAAAATAAGAAAGAGTTTGTTGGTTTATCTGTTGGGTGTTCTGCTTATCGGTGGCCTGGGCTACCATTTAAATTTTGGTGAAACCGGAAAAAAGTTAAACCAACAATTTTTTATCACTCTGATCCAAAGAGAAATTGAAAAATCGCCTGATAGCCCGAAACTTTTCAGTATCCTGGGCGACCTGTGGTATAGCCGCCTAAATTACGAAAAGACGATCAAGGCTTACAACAAAGTGCTATCGCTTTTGCCGGACAGCCCGCAGGTATTAAACAACCTGGCGTGGCTTTATGCTACCTGTGAGGATGAACGATACCGCAATCCAAAACAGGCGATTGCGCTGGCCAAAAGGGCGGTAGCCCTCGACCTATCTCCCCATGTTCTGGATACTCTTGCAGAAAGTCACTATGTAAACGGCCAGTTTGAGGAAGCCATATCTGCGTCAAAACACGCGCTCAATATGGCAAAAAACAATCGAGGGTATTACGAAAAACAGTTGCGCAAATTTATTGAAGGGTCAAAATAGACTATCCCTTGACCTTTGCGGAAATCAATTTCACCAGATTTTTATCTGCCTGATTCAATCGTGTGCCTAGCACCTCAAAAAGATGTTTGGCAACATCTGGGTATTTTTCGATGACCTCCTCAAGTTTATCCCCCGGAAAACGCTTTACAACCGATCGTTTATTGGAAAGAATGGATGCCGTTCTCGGCTCGCCGGTAATGGCGGCGATTTCGCCGAAGTATTCTCCGGGCTGAACGATCTGAGCAATTTTTTTTCCACCCTTGACAACAATTAATGACCCCTGAATCAATTTGAAAAAATCGGTATCTCTGTTTCCCTCTCGAATAATCATCTCTCTATCGTTGTATTCCTCGGTGTCCGGACTGACCAGATAAGTCGGAAGAGCTTCCTTGGTGATGGTGGTATTCTTAAGGATTTCCTCAACAGATGTAACGCCGTTTCGAATTTTTTCCAGGCCCGCATCCCTCAAAGTCATCATTCCTTCTTGAACGGCTGTTTTTCTCAACTGATCCTCTGGAACCCCCGCGTTGATGACTTTCGCGACCTCTTCGGTGACCTCCATCAACTCATAAAGTCCGGTTCGCCCTTTGTATCCGGTCTGATTACAGGCGGGACACCCTTGCGGTCCCAATATTTTCAGATCCGGAATCTCTTCCTCTGAAAAACCCATGCTTTGCAGTTCTTTTGGATTATGATAGTCGACTTCAACCTTACACTTATCGCAAAGTTTTCTTGCCAGACGCTGGGATAAAACCATAGTGATCGAGGACGCCAGCATATAAGGAGGAATTCCGATATCCATCATCCGTGAAATGGTGGAAGGGGAGTCGTTGGTGTGCAGGGTACTGAAAACAAGATGTCCGGTTGTCGCCGCTTTAATAGCAATCTCCGCTGTTTCCATATCACGAATCTCACCGACCATGATGACATCCGGGTCCTGGCGCAGAAAGGCTCTGAGTGCCACGGCAAATGTGAGGCCGACCTTCTCTCTCACATTTACCTGGTTGATCCCTCTGAAGTTAAACTCTATCGGGTCCTCTGCGGTCAGTATTTTGATATCCTCTTTGTTCAATGTATTGAGGATTGAGTACAGGGTCGTGGTCTTCCCACTCCCGGTGGGACCGGTCACAAGGAGCAGACCATAAGGTCTCGAAATACACCGCTTAATTATGTCGAAGATATTTTTGTCAAACCCCAATTTTGTCAGGTCGACGTTCAACGCCCCCCGGTCGAGGATACGCATGACAATGCTCTCGCCATGCATAATGGGGAGGGTGGAAACACGGAGGTCAACATCTTGTTTCCTGCCAAAACTCATCTTTATGCGACCATCCTGAGGCACCCGGCGTTCTGCGATATCGAGTCCGGATAAAATCTTGATTCTTGAAGTGAGCGCATTTTTAATTGTGGCCGGAAGATTCATCGATTTATAAAGGGCGCCATCGAGTCGGTACCTCACCTGTACCGCTGTTTCAAACGGTTCGATATGAACATCGCTGATTCCGTCGTTGATTGCCTTTATAAGGATGCCGTTGACCAATTTGATGATCGGCGCATCAGATGCGAGGTATTCGTCTTTCAGGTTCTCTTCTTCGCGGAAACTCTTGAGCTCCACGTCTCCTTCAGCCTCGGAAACCAATGATCCAAAATCGTCGACAGTGGTCACCGGGATCTCTTCTTCCACCTCTTCCTTTCCCTTAAAATAGCTTTCGTATTCATCCTCGTCGATTTTATAGTGGACCCGGTATGCGTTGACGATGTCCTTTTCGGTGGAAACGCCCACCTGAAGGGGTTTTTTCACCTCTTTTTGCAAATTTTCAATTAAAACCGTGTCGGTGGGTTCTGCCATGGTAATGAATAGGTCTTCTCCTTTAAGCGATAAAGGAAAGGCCATATACTTCTTGGCGATATCATACGGAATGATCTTCAGCACCTGTTCGTCCGGAGAAACTTTTGTTAACTCGACCGCCGGATAGTTGTAGCGCCGGCTAAGAACGTTCACAATGGTGCTTTCTTCGATATACCCGAGTTTGAGGAGTATGGACCCCAGCCTTTCGTGGTTGTTTTTCTGAAGGTCAAGGGCGTGTTTTAGCTGGGTGCTGGTGATATAGCCATCCTTGGACAGGATTTCTCCTACCTTCACCTTCCCTGCACCGGATTGGTCCCGGATGGTCGCATTCAAACTGGTGCTTTTTGATGAAACTGAACGGCGAGGCCCCTGCCCCATTTTTTGTGCTGGTCTATTCATGTCGTGCGTCTACCCTACATCCCCAAAAGGGTCTGTTCCAGGGCAAAATGGTAATTTCCTTTTACAATTTTCATTTAAAGCTAAATTTCCAACTTTCTGCAATAGCGGTATATTTTTTTTAATCCGCCACCAATCAGCAAAATACCGATCAAATAAAAACAGAGACGGATTAATAAAAGAACGGACGTATAAATTTCGATTTTTTCTATTTGCGGCATCACCTGCGGGATGCGAATAAATACCCCTGCTCCTGCCAGAAAAAGAAGGATGCCCCAGATCATCTGCAACGGTTTTTTATTTTTGAACATGACCCTATCAGTAATAATATATAAACCGATAAAATGATCTTGTCAAACACTATAACAAGTTGAAAAGAATGCCCAATTTTAAAGTGTCAAGCGCCCCTTGAATTCCGGTTTCCGCTTTTCCAAAAAAGCCGCTGTTCCCTCTTTGGCATCCTCGCTTCCCAGGCAAATGGCAAAGGCATCTATTTCAAGGCTGCAACCGGAAGCGAGGTCGACGTTCATCCCCATGTTTATCGCATCCTTTGCTGCTCTTAGAGACACTTTTCCCTTCGAGGCCATGGTGTTGGCAGTTTGCATGACCTCATCCATCAGTTTTTCCGGAGGACAGACCCTATTGACCAGTCCGATCGCTTTGGCTTCGGCCGCAGTGACCATCTTCCCGGTCAGAATCATCTCTTTGGCCATGTTCATGCCGATGAGCCGGGCCAGTCTCTGGGTGCCGCCGAACCCAGGGATAACCCCCAGTTTAATTTCAGGTTGACCAAACACCGCCCTTTCAGATGCATAGATGAAATCGCACGCAATGGCAATTTCGGTTCCTCCTCCAAGGGCAAAACCATTGACTGCTGCAACAACAGGTATCGGTAGCGCTTGAAATCGATCAAGTATCAGATGTCCCTTTCTTGCAAAAGATTTGGCTTCCAGTGTGCTAAGCTGTGCAAGTTCGTTTATATCTGCACCTGCAACAAATGCCTTTTCCCCTGCTCCGGTTAGTACAAGCACCCGAATACTCTCATTTTCAGCAACAGCAATCAAAGCTTTTGACAGTTCCGTGAGTAGCTTTGAATTTAACGCATTTAATACTTTTGGTCTGTTAAATGTAATCGTTGCGATTCCGTCCTTTACCTGATAAATAATATGATCGTACATTGTTTTTCTCCTCCATCCTTATTAAAATGTTATGGTTTTTTTATTGATATCGAGCAGAAAATCAGTTTTGGTTGAGCGACATTGAATATTTTCGCTTTAAAAGACCGATATTATCCCGTGTTTCGGTGAGTATCCCTTATGTAGTATTTAATACCTTTGACAATAGCATCCACCAAATGCTCCTGGTAATTATCGTTCAACAGTCTTTTGCATTCGCGGGCATTACTGATAAAGGAGGTCTCAATCAAAATCGAAGGCATTTGGGCCCCCAGCAACACATAAAAAGGCGCCTGTTTAACCCCCTTATTTTTTATCCTTTTGTACCGCCGTTTCATGTGTTGATACAATGATTCCTGGACATAACCGGCAAGACGGCTCGATTCATTGACTTTTGCACTGTGCATCAGATCAATCAAAATTCGTTCCAGATCGCTGATATGTTTTGTTGATGTGGCGTTTTCTCTGGCAGCAACCAATATCGCATCATTATCCATCGCCAAATTTAAAAAGTAGGTTTCCATCCCATACGCATGTCTGTTCTTCGCTGAATTGGTATGGATGGAAATAAAAAGGTCAGCATTCTTCGTGTTTGCAATGGCGGTTCGATTTTCCAGGCTAAGATATCGGTCTGAGTTCCGTGTGAAAACGACCTCAATGCCCAATTTTTTCCGTATCTTTTTTGCCAGTTTTCTGGCGATCTGAAGAACAATATTTTTTTCATAAACACCTTTGAAATAACCTGGCGCCCCGAAATCATGCCCTCCATGGCCCGGATCGATAACGATTCGCCTGACGCCCAAGGCGAGTTGCTTTGCCAGGGCGCCTGGGGTCACATCGGTATTTTTCGTCCTTGCAGGAGATGGTTTTGTTTTCTTTGCAGCATAGGTACGCCCCCATACGTCCACCACAATTCGAAATGGATTTTGAAGAGAAAAAACTTTGAACGTCTTAAATGATTTAATATCGATCACTACGCGCACCGAATTATTTGATTTCTGTGCGGCGCGCACATTCCTCAGCAGATTGTCATCGATCGGGACAAATTTTTTGATATCTTCTCCCAGTATGCTCCGCTTGAGATCAACATAGAGCCGCGGCGGCATCTGAACAGCGGGCTTTTTTTTAAGAAATCTGTAGGTGAAGGATATCTTTGCATCGGCATCGATGACCAAGCGGGTATAGGTGGGATTGGACCAAAACCTCAACCCGGTCACAGTGGAAAACGGACGAACCTGTGATCTGCTTTTATTGTAAGCCCTGTTTTTTATTCGATCGGCTTTTTGCTTTCCATTTTCCTTTTTTTTAAAAACGCTCGTTTTAACCCCGCGTGTTGAAATGGATTGCAAGGCGGTTGCAGCCTTCGGCCGATACCTGCTTTTCGGAAAACGCCTCAAAATCCGCTGATAAAAATCAGCGGCTTCCTGCAGATCAGTTTTTCTAAACGAACGGTCGTATAACAATTCGTACAGCCTTCCGGACCTATACAGTCCTGCAGCCGCCCACGGGCCCGAAGGGTCGTGCCGGTAAACGGTCTGAAACCTCTCAATACATGTCATCCAGTTGTGTCTGTATTGCTGCTTCTGCTTGCTTTTCGATAGTTTCCGGAAACAATCTTCTGCCTTGGCATATTTATCCTGTGCAGTCATAGCCGATGCAATACCGGACCAAAACAGCACAAAAACAGTGCAGATGAGTAAAATTACCTCTCTTTTTCTATTCAATCGTCGGTCTCCAGTGCTTTTTCCCGAAGCTTGTCCAAACAATTGAGCGCTTCCAAAGGGGTCATCTTCGATATGTCAAGGGTTTTCAACTTTTGAATAACCAAATTCCCGGGATGGTGAAAGAGATTCAGCTGAACATGACCCTGCTTTAATTGCTTGCCATCAGGGGAATCAATGTCGGGAATGGATTTTTTTATCCCTTCGTTTTCGATCTCGAAAAGTATCTTTTTTGCCCGATCGATCACTCCACCCGGTATACCAGCCAGCCGGGCAACCTGTATGCCGTAACTTCGATTGGTACCCCCCTTCACCAGTTTTCGCAAAAAAATAATTTCATCATTCCACTCTTTTACTGCAATGTTGAAGTTCTTCACCCTCGGTTTGGTCTTTGCCAGATCGGTAAGTTCATGATAGTGCGTGGCAAAAAGTGTTTTCACGCCTTCATTTTTTAGATCATGGAGATGCTCCGCTACGGCCCAAGCGATGCTGAAACCGTCATAGGTGCTTGTCCCCCGCCCTATTTCATCCATAATAACCAGGCTTCTCTTTGTGGCGCTGTTCAGTATGTTGGCTGTTTCCTCCATCTCCACCATAAATGTGCTCTGGCCCTGTGAGAGATTGTCCAGTGCGCCGACACGGGTGAATATTCGGTCGGTGATCGAGAAGGACCCCTTTTTTGCCGGAATGAATGAGCCCATTTGAGCCATCAGAACCTGAAGAGCCACCTGTCTGAGCACCGTCGATTTCCCCGCCATGTTGGGACCGGTGATGATCAACACCTGGCTGTCGTGGTCGTCCATCTCAACGGAATTGGGTACAAATCGTTCGCCGGTGATCATTTTCTCCACCACCGGATGACGGCCATCTTCGATAGAAATACGGCCTTCCCGGTTGATTTCCGGTCTCGAATAATCGTTTTGATCTGCAATTTCAGATAAATTGAGAAGGCAGTCCAGTTGCGCCAAAAACGTTGCAACCCGCTGAATAATCTGATTGCTTCTGATGACCTCCTCTTTTATTTCATGAAATATTTTATATTCAAGGGCAGCCCGACGGTCCTGGGCGCTTAACACCTTGATTTCAAAAGATTTCAACTCATCGGTAATGTAACGTTCCGCATTGACCAGGGTCTGCTTGCGGATATAATAGGAAGGAACACTATCGGAATGAGTTTTTGGAATTTCTATATAATAACCGAACACTTTGTTATATCTGACTTTTAGGGTGTTTATTCCGGTAGCATTTTTTTCCTTTGCCTCCAGACGTGCCAGCCAGTTTTTGCCATCCTGCGCCATCCGGATCAGTTCATCCAATTCCCGGTTGAAACCGATTTTGATAATGCCCCCTTCATGAATCGTCAACGGAGGATCTTCATGTATGCCGTCTTCGATCAGCTTTGCCAAACTGTAAAGTGGAACAAGATCTTCGTCCAACTGAAAAAGCGTTGATTCAAATTGCAAAAGCGCTGACCAAATCTCCGGGAGGCAACGAATCGACTGTTTCAGCGCAACTAGATCTCTCGCATTGGCATGTCCCATCGTAATCTTGCCCCTGATCCGCTCTATGTCATATACATGTTTCAACGCTTCCCTTATGTTCCTTGTCACCTGCATGTTCGCTTTTGCTTCTCCAACCGCATCCCATCGGCACCTGATATCATTTTCATCTAAAAGGGGATATCGGATCCATCTCTTGAGCAACCGGCCGCCCATGGCTGTGACAGTGCGGTCCATCAAACCCACAAGGGTTCCGGTTCTCGACCCGGTCAACAGGTTTTTCATCAGTTCAAGGTTCCGGCAGCTCAAATCATCGACTATCAAAAAATTGTCCAGCGAATAAGTTTCGATACCGATCAGATGTGTCAGCTTTTGCTTTTGGGTTTCTTCAACATATGAGATCAGCGCGCCGGCAGCACCGATGCCGGCCTCAAGGTGTTCACATCCAAAACCTTTAAGGGATATGCAGTTGAATTGATTGATGAGAATGTCGCGTCCGTTTTTATATGCAAACGCCTCATCCTCTAAAAATGTCACCGATGCTTCCTGCAATGCGGAACGAATTGTTCTGTAAAATGGAGTTTCCCCTTCATTTTCGGAAGACTTCGGAAGCAAAACTTCGCGCGGTGAAACGCGCAGGGTTTCATCAAGAATCGCGGCAGGATTCTGCGACTCCGAAACCCGGAATGTCCCTGTGGAAATATCGAGATAGGAAAGGCCGATCGTATCGTTATTCAGTGCCAGTGATAAGACATAGTTATTGGTCTTTTCGTCCAGGAATTCATTTTCAATAATCATCCCCGGCGTAATTACCCGGACAACGTCCCTTTTTACCAGGCTCTTGGTCATGGATGGCGCTTCGAGCTGATCGCATACCGCTACCTTATAACCTTTGTCAACCAAACGCCTGATATAATTTTGCACCGCCCTTGCAGGTACCCCGCACATCGGAACCGGAGACGGTTCTCGCTTGTTTCTTGAAGTCAGCGTAATTTCCAACAATTTAGATGCTAACTCGGCATCTTCAAAAAACATTTCATAAAAATCTCCCATCCGAAAAAAAAGGATTGCGTCTGGATAATTATCCTTGATGCTCAGATATTGCTTTATCATCGGTGTTGTTTTGGGCGGGGTCATCAATCTAATGGGACTGCGGATTTCGTAGTTAATAGTGTCGAGCTCGAACTTCGCTATCGTTCAGGAATCGGACCCAGGGGGGAGAGGAAGTCATGGCGCCAATTCTTCAGGGCATTTAATGATGGTCACATGGTATTTTTCGTGCCATTTTCCGAAGGGATATCTTTTACCGACTCCAATTCATTTTTCAATTCTGATATCTTTTTCAGGTGGGAATTGAGCGTCACATTCAACCTCTTTATCATCTTTTTTGACCTGAATTTTTCGGAAAGATTGATAAAATAGGAAATAAGGAGTCCAATCAAAAAACTGAAAAGAAAAAATATGGCAATGAGTATTTCAGGGGTACTGTAAGTTGCAAAGTAGAGGTTGACGATAATATGCTGTTTCGCCAGAAAAAAACTCTGGTTCTGATACACCACCAGCAGGACAAATAGAATCGATAAAATCCATAAAACCATTTTTGTTTTTTTCATATAACATTCCTTTTTAATTTCAAGTGTTTTTATTAATTTTATTAAAGTATGGTTTCAGATTATTATAGGTGGTGATGAAATGCTCAGGAATCACCCGGATGTCTGCAAATACAGTCAGTGCGTTTGTATCGCCCAACCAGCGCGGTACCACATGCAAGTGAAGATGTTCTTCAACCCCCGCACCGGCAACCTTTCCCAGGTTGAGCCCGATGTTAAACCCGTCCGGCGCCATCACCTTTTTGAGGATATCGACCGACTGCTCGACCCTCTTCATCAGGATTCCCATTTCGTCTATGCTAAGGTGATCCATAGCAGAAATATGCCGGACGGGCGCTACCAAAAGATGACCGTTAATGTAAGGAAACTTGTTCATCACAACAAGGGATTCCTCATCCATATAAAGGGTCAAATTGTTTTCTTCTCCAAGCGCTTTACAAAAGACACACCCGGTTTCTTTTTCATCGAGGATATATTCCATTCGCCATGGCGCCCACATGGTCTTCATGACATATCTCCCTGTTGCGGCATTGAATCAAAGATGAATAAACATTTACTCTTTTCAATCTTGGAACTCAACCTTTTTTTCACAATCGGCAGACAAATCTCCGGCCCTTTTAATCTTTTAGAGATTGCTTTAAAAAATACTTATCGGTCATCCCTGCGATGAAATCTCGGACAATTTCCGCTTCAACATGATTCTTAAGATAATTTTCAGACATGCCTTTTAAAAAGGTTGAAAAGATAACCGAATCATAATTTTTCCTTTTAATATCATTAAGATATTTTTCAAAGAGAAGCCTGAAACGTTTTTTGATTAAAGATGAGTGGATTTTAATTTTGGGGTTCATGTAAATGTGTTCATAATTGAATGCTTTAAGATCTTTTAAAGCGGCCGACACTTCGGGACTGAATGCAAGGTAGCTTTGCTGAAAACTGTTCCGGATAATATCGGTGACCAAATGGTATACAATCTCTCCATTTGTATTTCCCAACCGTTCGACGCATTTTTTTGGTAAATCCGACCGTTTGATCATGTCCAATCGAATGGCGTCCTCGATGTCCCGTCCGACATAGCTTATCGTATCCGACATCCGAACCACACACCCTTCCATTGTCATGGGGGTGAGGTTTATTGAAGGATCGTCTTTTTTTTCTATTATTTCTTTATCTAATATTTCAAATGATTTATCTTCTTTAAATTCAAGTTTTTCATTATGAATTTCTCCATCGTGACATAATATACCATCCAGGGTTTGAAGGCATAAGTTCCACCCTTTCCCCTTTCTTTCCACCTTATCTAAAAATTGAACACTTTGGACATTGTGCTGAAAGTATCCGATACCGTGGGAGTTGCAGAGTTCGGAAAGAAAGCGCTCTCCATCGTGGCCAAACGGCGCATGGCCGATATCATGTCCAAGGGCACAGGCCTCGATCAAATCTTCGTTTAACCCCAAAAAGTGTCCGATGGTTCGACCGATCTTTGATACCAGTTGAACGTGAAGAACCCGGTGGGTAATATGATCATTATCGATCAGATAAAAAACCTGCGTTTTGTCAATATATCTTGTATAGGAATGGGAGTGTAAAATTCTGTCCGTATCAACGGAAAAGGATTGTCGATACCCCTTCTCCAAGCGCGCTTCATAAGACCTGCGGACAGCATCTGTGCTGATTGTCGCAAAGGAAAATAATCTATTTTTCTCCTTTTGAATCAAATCGTTTTTGATTTTATCCAAAGGGTCCAAAATCGCTCTCCTCTTAATTGAAAAGTCGATTTATCATTTTGAAACTTCGTTCGACATGGCTGCCGGGCCAATATACACGCCCGCATGCGCTGCAGGA
>CAZSON010000063.1:0-13958 GCA_964608375.1 uncultured Desulfobacter sp.
TAAAAAGCAATCCCAGTCCAAATTCTGCCATCGTTGTGGGGTGCCGGTGAAAAAAACGGACAAATATTGCAGCGAATGCGGTGTGGCTTTATAATAACTCCTGAGATAGGGCTGACCACACTTTACAATTGATGCTAGAGAACCTGAGATCATCATGCCCAATTTATTGAACCGGATAGTGTTTTCAGTGGTGGAGCCTCTGCCGGTCTCAGCCAGGCAGTGCGTGCCCGAGAATTAAGCCTGAAGGCGATGATCTTGGAAAAATTATTTTGGCTCAAAATGGTGATTGAAAAATGGGGATTAAAAAGATTCTGATCGTTGATGACGAAGCGGACATGCGGGTTTTTGTCTCTACGGTGGTGGAGACTATGGGCCTTGACCCTATACCGGCTCAAGACGGGGTCGAGGCATTAAAGAAAGCCAGAACCGTTCGACCTGATTTAATCGTGCTTGACGTCATGATGCCCAAAATAGAAGACGGTATCCGAACATACCACCAGTTCAAAACCGAAAACAACCTGACAGATATCCCGATTATCATGCTTTCCGCAATAGCAAAAAGGACCTTTTTTCATTCTCTGAGAATGCTGAGCCCTCAAAAGGATGAGGTGATTCCTGAACCCGAAGCATATATGGAAAAACCGCCTGATGCGGAAATGCTGACCGGATTGATCAAATCATTCTTGTCGATTGGGGGTTGATTGCGGACTGCAGGGCACGCTTCAAATACGCCAAATTGTCGTCAACACTTCAAAGGGTGATGAAATGATCGATATGAAAGACCTTTACACTGGGCTTGTTTCCAAGCCTTGGAAAAATCAAAATGAATTCAACGAGCCCGTCAATGTATATCAGAGCCTGTTCGAACTGGTGCCCTGTATAATTACGGTCCAAGACCATAATTACAAGCTCATACAGTATAACCGTGAATTTGCCGAAAAATTTCGCCCGAACCCAGGAGATTATTGTTATGCCGCTTACAAAAGGCGTGATAAAAAATGTGAAATTTGCCCGGTGGAGCAGACGTTTAAGGATGGATCGCCCCATTATAGCGAAGAAGCCGGTGTGAATAAGGACGGCACTCGGACCTATTGGATCGTCAAAACGGCACCGATCGTGGACGCTAATGGCAAAATTGTTGCCGCAATGGAAATGAGCCTCGATATCACCCACAAAAAGCTGCTGGAAGAGAAGCTGAAAAAATCAGAGAAAAAATATTACGCTATTTTTCATAATATTCCCAATCCGGTTTTTGTTCTGGACGCAAAGACGTTAAAAATTCTGGACTGTAATGAGAGTGTCAAGGCGGTTTATGGATTTGATAAAAATGAGATGATTCAAACCTCTTTTTTATCTCTCTTCATGGATGAAAAGCAAAATCACGATGCGCTGAAAAGCAAAACCCCTAAAAATATCTATCGGGCCAAGCAGGTAAATCATGAAGGTGAGACGCTGCACGTCAACATCAGAATCTCGCCTTTCGAATACCAGGGGCGGTCGGCCCTTTTGATCACTACCAGCGATATCACAAAACAACTCGAAGCCGAACAACAGTTGATTCAAGCAAGCAAAATGGCCACGCTGGGTGAGATGGCGACCGGTGTTGCGCATGAACTTAATCAGCCGCTTTCGGTCATTAAAACCGCCAGCCGCTTCTTTATGAAAAAAATCGGCCGAAAAGAGCCGATCCATGATGAGATCCTGCTGACCATGGCCGGGGAGATCGACAGTCATGTTGACAGAGCCACAAAAATCATTAACCGCATGCGACAATTTGGCCGAAAGACCGACATGATTCTCGAAAAAATTGATGTTAATCAGATTCTTAAAAAGGGATGGGAAATTTTGGGCCAGCAGCTGAAAGCAAGAGGCATTGAGGTAATATGGCGCCTGCAAGATCGGCTGCCGGGGATTATGGCGGATCCGGACCGTCTCGAACAGGTGTTTATCAATCTTTTAATAAACGCCAGAGATGCCCTTGAAGCCGGGGGGGGCCGGACGGTTCAAACCGGGGATCCAAAGCGAATCACCCTGGAAACCGGGCTCGAAAAGGAGTCGGTGGTCGTGGTGATCAGCGATACAGGGATCGGCATCCCGCAGGAACACCTTGAGCGGATATTCGAACCTTTTTTTACCACCAAAAGCGCCGGGCAGGGGACCGGGTTGGGTCTATCAATCAGTTACGGGATAATACGCGAATGCGGCGGTGAGATAATGGCGGCACCGAATCCGAATGGGGGTGCTCGCTTTATCATGAGATTTCCGATGGCGGGGAAAGATTCTTGAAGAAAACAATTTTGCTGGCAGACGACGAGGAGGGGATTCGGAAGGTTTTGAGAATCACCCTGGCGGATTTAGGCTATGATGTTATCACAGCGGCCGATGGCCGGGAGGCGTTGCGCCTCTTTCAGCAGTTTCGGCCCGCCATTGTCCTCACAGATATCAAAATGCCTGAGATCGATGGTATCGACCTGCTGCGTCGATTAAAAGAGATCGATTCTGATACCGAAGTGATTATGATCACCGGGCATGGCGATATCGATCTGGCCATAAAAAGCATCAAGTACGATGCTACCGATTTTGTAACTAAACCGATCAATGATGACATCCTGGAGATTGCTCTGCAGCGGGGGGAAGAACGCATCGCATTGCGAAACCAGCTTAAGGCATATACCCAGAATCTTGAACAACGGGTCCAAGAAAAAACCGGGGAACTGATCAAAGCCGAACGACTGGCCGCGATCGGGCAGACGGTGGCTGAACTCTCCCATGGGATAAAAAATATTGCGGGCGGCCTGAAGGGGGGTACGTTCGTGTTGGAGAAAGGGATAGAGCTTGAAAACAGGGAGTACCTGATGCAAGGCTGGAAGATGATCAAAACAAACGTCGATAAAATAGCCAAAATGTCGCTTGATCTTCTCAATTATGCCAAAACCGCCGCTTTGAATTATCAATTATGCGAGCCCAATCAACCGGCGCAGGAGGTGTTTGACTTAATGAAGCCCCGTGCTGAAAAGACCGGAATTGCATTGCATTGCGATCTCTGCTTTGAGCTTGAGGCATTTCGTTTTGATCCGGAGCTCATCCATCAGTGTATCCTCAATCTGGTAACCAATGCCCTGGATTCCTGCACGGAAAAGGATGCTGAAAGAAAAGAAAAGGTGGTTTTTATCAGGACGGTTAAGGTAGCCGGCTGGGGGGTTGAATATCAGGTCACCGATAACGGGTGCGGGATGACCAGTGAGGTCAGGGAACGGTTATTTCAGAATTTTTTCACTACCAAGGGAGTTCACGGTACCGGTATTGGCCTGATGCTCACCAAAAAGATCGTCGATGAACATCAGGGTGAGCTTGAAGTGGCATCCACTCCTGGAGAAGGGGCCCGTTTTATTATTCGGATACCCAAAAAAATTCGAAGATGAAAGAGATGGATCATATTCTTCGACAATACACCCAACTCAGCCGTATTTTGGATTATTTTTTCATGGGAGTTCTTATCCTAACCCCCGATCGAAAGATTCTTTCTGTGAATTCGGCAGCCGAAATCATTACCGGCTGTAAAAAATCGGAACTGGTGGGTACGTTCTGTTCCTTGGGGTTCTCTGACAGGATTTGCAACGGGCGATGTCAATTTGAAGAAACGATTAAAAGTGGTAGATCATCGGGGAGTTCTGAATTTGAGGTCACCGACGAAAGCCATAGACGACACAACATCACGAAAGTGGTAACGCCCATATACGGGCCGGACAAGCACCTGCTGGGGTGTATCGAACTATTTCAGGATCAGACGGCGATCAAAGACCTGATCGAGCGGGTCAGACACGATGACCGCCGCTTGAAAATCATTCTGGATAACCTGGACATCGGTATTCTGACGGTTGACTGCAGTCGGCATATCACTTTTTTTAATACGATTGCCGAATCAATTACCGGCTTTAAGCGGGAAACAGTTCTGGGTAAATCCTGCACCATCCTTTTCGGCCGGGATTCCTGCGATGATATCCTGCTGCTCACAGAAACTATGGATGATGGGAAAAACAGAGCGAACAAAGAGGGTGAAATTAAAACACAGGCCGGTCAAGCCATTCCGATTCGTGCTAACTACATGGCCCTGAAAAACGAAGAGGGCCGGATCGTCGGCGGTTTGGCAACAATTTCGGACCTCTCCCTCAGGTATCAATTCGAGAGCGCTATAAAGGATCGGTACACCTTTTATGATATGGTCGGGCGGCATCCCGCCATGCAGAAAATTTTTGAAATCATCCCGGTGGTTGCTGCGAGCGATGCCACCATTCTCATCGAAGGGGCGACCGGTACGGGAAAGGATGTGCTCGCCAAAGTCATCCATAATGCCAGCGGGCGATCGGGAAAACCGCTGGTTAAAGTCAATTGTGCGGCATTGCCGGATAACCTCCTTGAATCCGAAATGTTCGGGTATGCCAAGGGGGCTTTCACCGGGGCCGAAAGGGACAAGCCGGGCCGATTCAAAGACGCAGACGGCGGCACGATCTTTCTGGATGAAATCGGAGATCTCCCTTTATCGCTCCAGGCCAAACTGTTGCGGGTTTTGGAGGACCAGGAGTTTTATCCGTTGGGGAGCAGAAAGACCACCCGGGTGGATGTTCGCATCATTTCAGCATCGAACCAGGGTCTTGAGCGTTTGGTACAGGAAAAGCGATTCAGAGGGGACCTGTTTTACCGTTTAAATGTGATGCGCCTGGAATTGCCTTCGCTAATGAACCGCAGATCCGATATCCCGCTGCTCATTAATCATATTCTGAAACGACTTTGCGCCACCCGGAACACCCGGGTTAAAAAATTGTCCGAAGAGACGATGAATGTCCTCTTAAACCATCCTTATCCCGGTAATATCAGAGAACTGGAAAATATCATCGAGCATGCGTTAATCGTTTGCCAGGATACCATTATCGAACGAAAACACCTTCCCCTGTCCCTTCAGAAAGTTCAGCCTGAGCCGATGGTTGGCCCGGAAAATGGCGATCATCGGGTCGAACCGATCGGGACAGCTGAAAAAAACCTGATCAAGGCCACACTGAAGAAATATCGCTGGAACCGGGGCAAAACCGCCGACGCCCTCCATATGGACCGCTCCACTTTGTGGCGAAAAATGAAAAAATATCATATTTTTTTTTCCTGACGGCAACTGTTGTTGGGTTGTTCGCCACTGCCGCACCATCGAATATTTCCTGCAATATGCAATGTTTATTGCATATTGATGCAAAGAGGTAGGTCGCCTTTTGCCGAGGGTTCATCTTATTTCAACAATCCAGGGTTATCATTTTATCTTATTGATATATTTATTTATTTTTGTATTCCCTCTTTAATTTTTTATTCATCGATACTATTTTTCAAAAGAAAATGTTTCAATTCTGCAACAATTCTCTCGAATCAAAACCGGCCGAATGCTGCTCCCCTTTTCCCATAACCCCTTAAGATCACAAAAGATTTTAACATATTTGTTTCCATTTAAAACTTGGCATGAATCATGCTCACATGGAAGATAATCGGACCCTTTCGACATTGCATTTCTTAACAGGCGGTCTATTCCCCTACGATGGGGCTGAACATCATGAATACAGTCACTTTAATGAGCGATGGATTTATCCGGCACAACGGGGAGCCGGTTAGAACAGATTCGCTGTATCCCCTAAGTTGTCGGGTCATACTTGAAGCGGGTTATCTGTTGCGAAGCTTTTTTAAGCTGCTCGAAAAATATGCTCTTTTGGCGACTTTAAATGCCTTTTTCCCGATCTTCAAGGACTCGTACTATGCGTGCCCTGAAAGTCGATGCGGTTGTGAAGGTATCGATTATCTCGTCTTTTCCAAAACCATCGAAATGATCGGATTCCCGGAAAAACGACTCGATATTTACCATTCTTTTGACGGTATATGCGGAACAGAAACCATAGATATCAAATCGATGCAGCTGTCACAACTGTTGGATTTACAAATCAAACTGGGGAAGCTGAGGCATGTGATTTTTGGAGACCCGGTGGACATATTCGAGTTCGATACCGTGTTCAGCCTGTTTGAATTTATCGATGGGATTGCTTGGGAGTTGAGCTTTCACGGAACGCCCAGGCAATGTGAGATAAGGAGGTGAGGTATGTTTAATAGAATTCTTTTCGCCACAACGGCTTCACCCACGTGCGATAATGCGGCCAAAGTCGCCTTTGATCTGGAACTTAAATGGGATGCCAAACTGTATGTTTTTCATGTGCTGGGAATCCCTACACGCGGCTTCAGCCCGTTTGTCACTGATGTCAGGACCGGTGAAACCGAAACACAAGACCCTGATTATATTGAATGGGTGAAAGAAGAAATGAAGAATACCTACGCGGATTTGCTGGCCGATAGTGAGAATTCGGAGATAGACGCCGTGGTCGGTGTACCGCACCGAGAAATTCTGAGAAAAGCTCGTGAGGAGAATGTTGATCTCATCATCATGGGGGCGCACACCCGGCAAGAGGACGTGGGCGCTACCCGATATCGCCGAGTAGTGGGGAGCACCATGCAGAAAGTGGCAAAAGCGGCCCGCTGTCCGGTGGTGATCATCAGCCGACCTTGCACTACCTGCTGGAAACTTTTTTCCAACATTGTTTTTGGAACCGATTTTTCAAAGGCCGCCGATTCAGCCTATCTGTTTGCATACGGGCTGGCAAAGGAGGTGGGGGCTAGACTTCACATCTTCCATGCCTGCGATATCGGTTCAGGTGCTCTGGGGCAGATCAAGGGGCAGGAAGAGATAGAGGTGATGATAGAGGCGGCCAGAGAGAAAATAGAGAGGCAGTATCTTACTAAAATGAACGGATTTGATAATTATGAAGTCGAAATTCGGGAAGGTACCCCTTATGTTGAGATTTTAAAGATTCAACGTGAAAAACAGGGGGACCTGATTGTAATGGCCCACCATACCAGAGAAATCGATCCGGAGAAAGCGGTGCTCGGCAGTACGGTCGAGCAGGTAGTATTGCGGGCTTCCTGTCCGGTGGCCAGTGTAAATCATCCGGACAAGGTGGCTGAGGAGATGTAAGCGGCGGTTCCAATTTTATCGTTTTCAGGGTTTTGAAATGAAAAAAAAGAAGATCCTTATCGTGGATGATGAGCTCGATATGAGAATCTTCTTATCCACCCTGCTTAAGACGAGCGGGTATCAACCGGTGGTAACGCGGGACGGAAATGAAGGAATTCAAAAAGCAAAGGCCATCGTTCCCGATCTGATTATCCTCGATGTGATGATGCCGGGAGAAGGGGGTGTGCAGATGTATCGCGAGCTGAAAATTGACCCTGTTTTGAGGACAATTCCGGTCATGATGCTTTCGGCGGTAGCCAAGAGGACCTTTTCACACTACCTGAAAATGGTGAACATCCGCATGGACAGCCATATCCCGGATCCCGATGCCTACATGGAAAAACCACCGGAAGCGGACGAATTGCTGCAAATGACCGATCGTCTCACCGATTCATCGGAAAGGCATTGAGGGTGTTGAGATCTGTGATTCCCCTGCCTTGGGGATGGATTATCGGAGAGACACTAGCGGTTTTAATCCCTAAAAAGAGATAAGGAGAGTGCGCATGATGGACGAAAACGCTTGGGACTGGAATGTCGGCACAAAAAAAATAGCCGACATCGGGGAATGGAAAAACAGATTTAACTGGGTTGAAGAGCCATATGCGAGCCCGGATGGTGAAAAGGTGGCAGCTATCGTCAACCGCGCGGAAGGTGAGTTTCAGGTCTGCGTGAACGGCATCCCGTGGGAACCGGTGTTTGATAAAATCTGGTACCTTCGGTTCTCACCCGATGGTCGTTTGACCGCTTTGGTTTCGGAGATGGGAGAATGGACGGTCGCAGTGGACGGCGTGACATGGGAAAAGCGGTTTGGATATGTCTGGGACACTCTCTTCAGTAAAGACGGAGCCAATATCACCGTTTCGGTGCAGCAGGATACGAAATACGCCATGGCAACCAACGGCACTCCGTGGGAAAAAACCTATCCTAACATGACCAATCACGTCGCCAGCTCGGATGGCACCCAAACCGCCGCGGCGGTGCAGTTGGAAGAAGTGGGTGAGGGCGAAATACACAAATTTCAGGCGGGCACCTTCACAGCAGCGCTGAACGGCCAGGCATGGGACACGCAGTTTGTCAATGTGTGGGATATGGCGATCAGTCCGGATGGCACCCGACTGGCTGCCGAGGTGCGCCTCAGCCTGTATGACTATACCATTGCCGTAAATGGGGTTGCCTGGGAAAGGACATTCGGTTGTGTCTGGCAGCCGGTCTTCAGCCCGAAAGGGTCGGTGGTCGCTCCGGTCAGGATCGACGGAAAATGGGCCCTGGCTGAAAATAGCAGGTTGATGTGGCATGGCCGGTTTAATCAAATCTGGCATCAAAGATTCAGTCCGGATGGTTCCCGACTGGCTGCGGTTGTGTCGCCCAAATATGGCAAATGGACGGTCGCGGTTGATGCCAATTTATGGCCAGTTTTATTCGGTGACCTGGTAACCGATCTGGTTTTCAGTCCGGACAGCCGTAAAATCGCCGCATTGGGCAAAGAGGGAGATCATTGGAACATTGTTGTTGACGGCAAACCATGGTCGCACGGTGTTGACAGGGCTTGGCGACCGGTCTTCAGCCCGGACGGCTCACAGGTGGCCGCCAAGGTGGAAAAAAATGGCCGGTACACCCTTGTCATCAACAATCATATCTGGCGGGATGGGTATGACGCGATTTGGGATCCGGTCTTCAGCCCCGACGGAGATAAAGTTCTGCTGAGGGCGCTGGGAGGGGACACATATATTCGATCTGTCATACCTGTTAATGAATTCTACAAAAGGGGGAACAATGCATAGTTTTTATCAATTTATCACCGGTCCGCTGGCATGGGTGGCCATCGGTGTTTTTCTTGTCGGGAGCCTGTATCGATTGACCGATATGCTAATACGGGTGAATCAGAAAGAAAAGTTCATTTTTTCGCATATGAGTTTAAAATATGGGTTGCGCTCCATTCTTCACTGGATCACTCCGTTTGCCACGGTGAATATGCAAAGACATCCGATTTTAACGATCGTCACCTTTGCTTTTCACCTCTGTCTGCTTATCACCCCCATTTTCCTCTTATCGCATATGGTGCTGTGGGATGAATCCTGGAACATCAATTGGTGGTACCTGCCGGATGGGGTAGCGAATATAATGAGCCTGATTGTGATCGCATGTTGCATCTATTTTTTGGTTCGTCGACTCGTATCGCCGGAAGTGAAGTTTGTCACCTCTATGTCGGATTATGTCATTTTAGGCGTTGTGAGCGCTCCCTTCATAACCGGTTTTCTGGCGTACAATCAATGGTTCGGCTATCCGTTCTTTGCGATTTTACATATTTTATCCGGCGAAATCATGCTGGTCACCATCCCCTTTTCTCGCCTGAGTCACATGCTTTTTTTCCCGTTTACCCGGGCCTATATGGGGTCGGAATTCGGCGCGGTCCGTCATGCAAGGGATTGGTAATTTTGTCATAGCAGGTTAAATTAAAATATTTAAAAATATCCGGGAGGCACACAATGGCAGAACCCGCGAAAAAGTTAGAAGAAAAGATAATTGACGATGGCATCGAGGTAGGGGCCAGCCGGTTGACTCCGAAGAAAATTGAAACGGTGATAAACAAGGTGCTAAAGGGTGAATCCGGGGCCCGGTTGAGAACCTATGTTGATACCTGTATCCATTGCGGCCTTTGTTCAGAGGCCTGTCATTATTATTTATCGCATGACAATGACCCCTATTTTTCACCGGTCGGCAAGGTGAAACAGACTTTGTGGAAAATGCTGAAAAAAAAGGGGCGGGTCGATGTTGAATTTATGAAAAAGGCGGTTGAAATCGCTTCGACTGAATGCAACCTGTGCAAACGGTGCGCGATGTATTGCCCCTTTGGAATCGATATTGCTTATATGATGCTGGTGGTTCGACGGATCTGTCATTTGCTGGGGATCACCCCGCTTTACATACAGGATACGGCCCATAGCCATTCGGCCACCTTGAATCAAATGTGGGTGAAAGGAGATGAATGGCCGGATACACTGCAGTGGCAGGAAGAAGAGGCCCAGGCCGAGATCCCCACCCTGCGCATCCCTCTTGAGAAAGAAGGCGCCGAAATCATGTATTCAGTGATTGCTCCCGAACCCAAATTTCAGGCGCAGCTAATTTATCAGGCTGCGGTTATCATGAACGTTGCCGGAATGGATTGGACCATGCCTGCAACTCCCGGTTGGGACAGCAGCGACATGGCCATGTTTACCGGTGACAACGAGATAACGGGTCGCGTAAAGCGGGCCCATTTTGAAACAGCGGCGAGACTCAAAGTCAAAAAAATTGTCATGGGTGAGTGCGGCCATGCCTTTCGATCTATCTGGGATGTGGGGAATCGCTGGCTGAGTTGGCGTATGCCGCCGATACCGGTGGTTCACTCAATCGAATTTTTTTATGATCTGCTCAGGGAAGGAAAGATTAAAATCGCCAAAAAGCTTGAAACCCCCGTCACTCTTCATGACCCGTGCAATGTCATCCGCGGAAGAGGGCTGCACGAAATGGCGCGTTATGTCACCCATGCTATCTGCGAGACACTGATCGAGATGCACCCGAATCGGGAACACAATTATTGTTGTTGCGCCGGCGGGGGCGTGATCAATTGTGGCCCTCTCTACAAGCAAAAACGGATCGAGGGGAACCGAATCAAAGCCGAGCAGTTGTTTGCAGTCAAGGCAAAAGGGGCTAAAGTGCTCATCGCGCCCTGCCATAATTGTCACAGTGGGCTTGAGGATATCAATCATTATTACGGTCTCGGATTTGATATCAAGTTCTTTGGCGACATCCTTTACGAGGCGATGGAGAAACCAAAACAGAAAGGAGCAGCGGCAGGATGAATAAATATATGATTGTTTTTTTGGCCACGGTGTTGATATCGGGATGCCTCCTGTTATCGGTTTATTCACAAGAAGAGATGGAAATTGTGGATAATGAGGTTTTCACCAGCCCACAACGGGCGTCTTCCTCTTTTCTGCACGATGAACACAACGAGATCGCTGAAATCGAAGAGTGCTACGAGTGTCATCATCTCTATGAAAACGGCATAATAGTTGAAGAAGAATCCTCTGAAGAGCAGGAATGTTCGGAGTGCCATAAGGAAAACTCATCCAACGGTTATCTGCCATTAAGAAAGGCGTATCATACCAGTTGCAAAGGATGCCATCTGGAAAGAAAAAAAGGCCCGATCATGTGCGGCGAATGTCACGTAAAGTGGAAAAACCCGACAGGGGGTTAACGGATCGATCGAAAAACCGTTGCCTTGATCTAATTGAAAGAGAGGGATAGTATGGCAAAAAAGATATTGATTATTGACGATGATCCGATAATGGTAAAGTATCTTGAAAGTCTTTTCCAAGACCACGGGTACGCAACCTGCAGCGCGACAGACGGTATAGAGGGGCTTGCTATCATGCAAAGGGAGAAACCCGATTTAATAACCCTGGATCTCCAGATGCCTGCAGAGTGGGGCCCGAGGTTTTATCGCAAGATCACCAGAGACAAACAGTTAAAGGATACTCCCGTGATTGTCATCAGTGCATTAGACGGTGATCATGCGATAAAAAATGCAGTGGCTTTTGTTCGAAAACCGTTCGATACGGATAAACTTTTGGCCATCATTAGAAACACGATAGGGTAAATTGCCTGCGGTGAAGAGTAGCAACGCAGACCGCTCTATGACTACCCGGAAATTCCAATCTTCAATTCATGGACCAACGGATCACAGATAAAAGATTGCTTCTCGTGGATGACGAAGAGGGGATCCGCCGTGTGCTGGGGATCTCGCTATCCGACACCGGATACAAGGTCTTTACGGCAGCAAGCGGAGAAGAAGCTCTGAATATTTTTCGGAAAGTGCACCCGTCAATCGTTCTGACCGATATTAAGATGCCGGGTATGGATGGGATTGAACTTCTTCGTCGCGTCAAACATGAAAATCCCGACACGGAAGTAATCATGATTACCGGTCATGGCGATATGGACCTCGCGATCAAGAGTCTTAAGCACGATGCCGTTGATTTTGTGACGAAACCGATTAATGAGGATGTGCTCGAGATAGCGCTCAACCGCGCTCACGAAAAGATTTTTATGCGGCGAAAATTAGCCGAATATACCGAAAACCTTGAGGTGCTCGTCCAGGAAAAATCCGCCAAACTGGTTGAAGCTGAACGGCAGGCTGCTGTGGGCCAAGCGATCGAAGGTTTGTCTTCTGCATTAAGGCGCCTCGCCGGCGACCTTGACAGCGGCATATCCTATTTCAACGAGATGCCCTGCTTTGTCTCAATACACAATCAGGATCAAAAAGTCGCGGTAATCAATCAGCTTTATAGAGAACGTCTGGGTGATAAAACAGGTAAAAACAGCGACGACATTTATAAAAAAACGGAGACCGATCGGTTTAAGAGCGCCGTCAACCGGACCTTTCGAACCGGGAAGGGGCAGCGAAGCAAAGCAACGGTTGAATATGCCGATGGAACCGAAGGGCAGGTGATGGTCCATACTGCTCCCATTCGCGACCGAGACGGAAACGTTGAACTGGTCCTGGAAATATCGGCCGATATCAGCGAAGTAAAACGTCTGCGGGACCAGCTGCGCGATACCCAAAAAAGATACCAGCAATTATTCGATGAAGTTCCCTGCTACATCACAGTTCAGGACAGCGATCTTCAAATCATTGCATCCAACAAACAGTTCAAGGATCATTTTGACCATAAGGCCGGAAGGTACTGTTATGAAATTTACAAACACCGAGATGAGCCCTGTCCGGATTGCCCGGTGACCAAAACCTTCCTGGACGGACGATCTCATCCGGCCGAGATGGTGGTCACATCAAAATCGGGTGAACAGTATCATGTGCTCATATGGACCGCGCCGCTCCTTGACGCTTCCGGGGAAATCACTCAGGTGATGGAAATGTCGACCAATATTACCCAGATTCGGCGATTACAGGATCACCTTTCATCACTGGGTCTGAAAATCAGCTCCATCTCGCATGGGATCAAAGGGTTGCTGGCCGGTTTGGATGGCGGCATGTATCTGGTTGAATCTGGTTTCACAAAGGAAAACAGGCAACGCATCACTGAAGGGTGGGAAATTGTCAAAACGATTAGCAATCGAATCAGGAAAATGGTTCTGGATATTCTCTATTTTGCCAAAGAGAGAGAACTCAACCGGGAACGAACAGTTGTTCTTGACTTCGTGCGCGACGTGGCCAACGCCATGGAATCAAAGATAACAACTCAACATATTGAATTTGTTTGTGAATTTGGCGAATTAATGGGAGAGATGGATATAGATACTAACTTCATTCGATCCGCCCTTATCAACATTTTAGAGAACGCACTCGATGCCTGTTTGGAAGATCATGGCCGCAAATCACACAAAATTATCTTCCGCGTGAACCGGAATGAAGATCAAATTCTTTTTGAAGTCCGTGATAACGGCATCGGGATGGATCAGGAGACAAAAGAGAGCCTCTTTACCCTCTTTTTTTCATCTAAGGGGAATAAGGGGACCGGTCTTGGTCTTTTTATCACCCATAAAATCATTGAGCAGCATGGCGGCAAGATCCGCGTGGATGCCACCCTGGGGGAAGGTTCCCGATTTCTGATCCAGATACCCAGAGTCATTTCGGAATCTATGAAAAAGAGGTTTAACGGTGCCTGATGAAAAACAACAGAACTAGATCTTGAATGTTGAATAACAAAAACAAGAAGGGAAACAAACACCAATTCGTTGCTATGGTGGTGCTGTGAACCTCGCTAGGGGTCAGGTCGACACATTCAATGTGCCGAGCAATAGCTCAGATCTGACGATCATGGGCAATAAAGCCGGTTTTCAGTAATCCAAAGAAGGTCCCCAA
>CAZSON010000064.1:0-13793 GCA_964608375.1 uncultured Desulfobacter sp.
CATCAAACGGTACATAATCCGCTAAACCCTTTAACTCCATATGCTTGGTTATCGCCGCCGTCAACGTCGTCTTACCATGATCAATATGACCAATCGTACCTACATTCACGTGCGGCTTCGTCCGCTCAAACTTCTGCTTCGCCATATTAAATCCTCCTATTCAATGGGAGCATGAGGAACATTGTTCATACCCATTTGTCTCTTTGTCTTGCATTGCCTTACTATTGACAATTTGAACTTTCTACGAAACCATCATTACTGTCTGTTTATGCATTTGTAAACTATTCTACCAACGATAGTGCGCAAATGCCTTATTTGCATCGGCCATCTTATGCGTATCTTCCCTTTTCTTCACCGATGCACCTCTCTGACTGGCTGCATCTAAAAGCTCACCCGCCAGTTTGCGTGACATCCCTTTTTCAGAGCGATTCTTCGCAAAACCGATGATCCATCGAATTCCTAGCGCCGTTCGTCGTGAAAATCGTATTTCTGTTGGAACCTGGTAGGTGGATCCACCGACACGTCGCGATTTCACTTCAATAAGTGGTTTTACATTCTCAACCGCTCGTTCAAAAATTTTGAGACAAGATTCATTTGTGTTTTTCTCTATTATTTCAAATGCATCATACATGATAGATTCAGCGACACTCTTTTTACCATCCCGCATTAAAGATTTGATAAACTGTGATACCAACTTACTCTCGTATTTTGCATCGGGTATATTTATCCGGTTAGGGACTTCCCTTCTTCTCGGCATGAGTTACTCCATTTTATCATTTCATTTCGAAAAGGTTATATCCATCTTAATTGTTTCACACATTTATTATCCAAGTTGATCGGCAACTTCCTACTTGGGTTTCTTTGCGCCATATTTTGATCTGCCTTTTTTTCGATCCTCCACACCGAGCGTATCCAAAGTTCCCCTTACGATATGGTATCTGACACCGGGTAAATCCTTTACCCGCCCCCCACGAACCAAAACAATGGAATGTTCCTGCAGGTTGTGCCCCATACCCGGGATATAGGCGGTTACTTCCATTCCACTGGTCAGTCTGACCCGTGCGACCTTCCGCAATGCAGAGTTGGGTTTCTTCGGTGTAGAGGTATAAACACGGGTGCACACTCCTCTCTTTTGGGGTGCACCTTTTAATGCCGGCGTGGTGGTCTTCTTTTTAATCCGCTTCCTGCCGATCCTCACCAATTGATTAATGGTAGGCATTGTATCACCTTAATATCATTTTGAAAAAATATGCGAAAAAATAATCTCAGTTGGGATAAAACGGTTATGATATCTTCATAGCAACTTTTTGTCAAGCATTTATTACAATAATAATCGATTGCAAAACATAATTATGCTGAAAATTTTCAGTTAACAGTCTCCTTCAGCCATCGACTCTATCTCAGACTTATCGAAACGTCTTTGTAAACCGGAACACCGGTGCCCGCTGGTATGATTCTTCCCATAATAACATTTTCTTTCAAACCTCTTAAATAATCTTCCGTTCCGGCAATGCTTGCATCTGTAAGAACTTTTGTCGTTTCCTGAAAGGAGGCCGCTGAAATAAAGCTTTCCGTGCTAAGTGATGCTTTGGTAACGCCAAGTATGAGTGGTTCGGCAATGGCAGGTTTTCCACCTTTTGCCATCACTTCTTTGTTCACTTCTTCAAAACGTTTTCTGTCCACCTGCTCTTCAACAATTAAATCTGTACTGCCCGCGTCAACTACCTTGACACGCCTCATCATTTGTCGAACAATGATTTCAATGTGCTTGTCATTTATTCGAACTCCCTGCAGCCGATAGACCTCCTGGACTTCATTGACAAGATACCGGGCCAGGGCGGCTTCACCCTTTATGTTCAAAATATCCTGAGGGATTGCTGATCCGCCGATGAGCGGTTCGCCCGCCCGAACATAATCACCCTCATAAACATTGATGTGTTTTCCCCGTGGAATCAGATATTCCTTTTTCTCCCCAGCATCGACCGGAGCAACAGTTACCTTCTGTTTTCCCTTTTTCAGATCTTTAGAAATCGAAACGTATCCATCGATTTGACTCAACACCGCCGTCTCTTTTGGCTTTCTCACCTCAAAAAGTTCGGCAACCCTTGGGAGCCCTCCGGTAATATCTTTTGTTTTTGTCGTAGCTCTCGGCAGTTTAGCAATTACATCGCCCGGCTTAACATTGTCCCCTTCTTCCACCAGTAAGATAGCACTTATGGGGAGAAGATAGCGTGCCATTGCGGACACACCGGGTAGTTTTGCCGTTTTACCCGTCTCATCCTTGATTGAAATTCTAGGGCGTACCTCGGCACTTTTTGATTCTATAATTGTTCGGCTTGATTTCCCGGTTACAGGGTCCACCTTTTCTTGAAACGTCTTCCCCAAAACGATGTCCCCGAACTTAACGGTTCCACCGACCTCTGTAATAATCGGTGTGGTAAAGGGGTCCCAGGTTGCAAGAAGGTCTCCGGCTTTGACCTTTTGTCTATCAGTAACCACAATATGGGCCCCGTAAATAATCGGAAATCGTTCTCTTTCCCGACCGGTATTACTTACAATAGCAAACTCAGCGCCGCGTCGATTCATGACCACAAATTTATTTTCGGCATTTCGCACCCCATGGATATCGATAAATTTAATAGACCCATCAACCCGTGCTTTGATATCCGCCTGTTCCACCCTGCGGCTTGCCGTCCCGCCGATATGAAAAGTGCGCATGGTTAATTGTGTCCCGGGCTCGCCAATCGATTGGGCAGCCAAAATACCAACTGCCTGGCCAATTTCAACCAGCCCGCCATGGGAAAGATCCCGGCCGTAACACTTTGCACAAACCCCATAGAATGCATTGCAAGTAAGACCGGATCTTATCTTTATCTTTGTCAAACCGGCATCTTCTACTTTTTTAACCGCCGCCTCATCGAGCATATCCCCTGCTTTTACAAGTACTTCATCTGTGAAGGGGTCAAGAATGTTTTCAACCGACACCCGTCCAAGGATTCGTTCGCTCAATCGCTGGATGATTTCTCCGCCCTCCAGGAGAGGTTCAACTTCTACACCCATCATTGTGCCACAGTCTTCTTCAACCACAGCGCAGTCTTGTGCAACATCCGCAAGTCTTCTGGTCAAATATCCTGAGTTCGCTGTTTTTAAAGCGGTATCTGCCAGGCCCTTTCTGGCACCATGGGTAGAGATGAAATATTGAAGTACGGATAGCCCCTCCCTGAAATTTGCCGTAATCGGCGTTTCAATGATCTCGCCGGATGGCTTTGCCATTAGACCCCGCATGCCTGCCAGCTGCCGCATCTGATCTTTACTACCCCTTGCGCCCGAATCAGCCATCATGTAAATGGGATTAAAACTCTCCACAAAACCCGGCTTTCCTTCCATATCTATCTTGGGCGCCATCTTCATTGATTCCATCATCTCGTTGGCCACGCTATCTGTTGCTTTTGCCCATATATCAACAACCTTATTATATTTCTCCCCTTGGGTAATCAGTCCTTCAGTATACTGTCTGCCGATCTCCCCAACATGGTTTTCAGCATCTTTGATAATGTCTTTCTTTCTGGAAGGGATAATCATGGCATCAATCGAGATGGAAAGCCCTGCTGCTGTGGCGTATCTATATCCAATATCTTTCAGCCTATCTGACAGAATAACGGTAGTCTTTGAGCCCAGATTCCGGTATGCATAATCGACTAGCTCCCGGAGCCTCTTTTTGTCCATGACATGGTTTACCGTGTCAAACGGTATTTCTGGCCGCTTCTCAACGACTTCAAAAACATGATAGGTTTCATCAGCCAAAATGACGTGACTTAGTCCACCGGGTTCAAGGTTGAAGACCATTTTAGCATCCGATTCCTTCATATTAAATATTCGCCTAAATTCTTGTTGACCCAAAAGACCTGAAATCCCATCGCCTGCTGCACCCGTGCTTTCGGAATATTCCGGCGTCATATCTTTGAACGCAGTTCCGGTTTTAATTTTTTCATGAACAGCCTCGGCTTTGTTTTTATCTGTCAATTCGATATGACGCATCTTCATAATGCTATTTTGAGGTACGACTTCCCAAAGGAGGATTCGCCCCACCGTGGTTTTAACCTTCTGCCCGTCCATGCGAACGATAATTCTGGCGTGCAGATCGATAGCATTAGCGTCATATGCAGATCGGACTTCTTCTGGTTTTGAAAATATTTTTCCCTCACCTCTGCATCCTTCAATCCCCCTTGTCATGTAATAGATACCCAAGACAATATCCTGCGTAGGAATAATGATAGGTGATCCGCTGGCTGGTGAAAGGATGTTGTTGCTCGAAAGCATCAATACGCGGGCCTCTATTTGCGCTTCGACTGACAGGGGGACATGAACAGCCATCTGGTCGCCGTCAAAATCAGCGTTGAATGCCGTACATACAAGCGGGTGCAACTGAATCGCCTTTCCCTCGATAAGGATCGGTTCAAATGCCTGGATGCCCAAGCGGTGGAGTGTGGGAGCGCGATTAAGGAGGATCGGATATTCCTTAACCACCTCATCCAATGTATCCCAAACTTCTGGAATTTCCCGTTCCACCATCTTTTTTGCGCTTTTTACCGTCGAAACAAGTCCCTTTTGTTCGAGCCGATAGTATACAAATGGTTTAAACAGTTCGAGGGCCATCTTTTTTGGCAGACCGCACTGGTGTAATCTAAGATCGGGGCCGATGGTGATAACTGTCCGGCCTGAGTAGTCAACCCGTTTTCCTAAAAGGTTTTGGCGAAAACGACCCTGTTTACCCTTTAAGGTATCGCTTAATGATTTCAGGGGTCTTTTATTGGCCCCCGTGATTACCCTACCGTGTCGACCGTTATCAAAAAGAACATCGACCGACTCCTGGAGCATCCTTTTTTCATTTCGAACAATAATTTCAGGCGCCTTAAGATCGATAAGCCGTTTCAAACGATTGTTGCGGTTAATGACTCTGCGATAAAGATCATTGAGATCTGACGTTGCAAATCTTCCCCCTTCGAGCGGAACCAGAGGACGTAAGTCAGGGGGAAGTACGGGAATTACATCCATGATCATCCAAACAGGATTTACGCCACTGCGTCTGAATGCATCGACGATTCTAAGCCTCTTTGCCAGTTTCTGTCGTTTTGCAACAGACTTTGTAGCGAGAATGTCAACCCTTAATTTTTTATATACTGAATCGAGATCAATATTTTCCAATAACCGTTTAACCGCCTCGGCTCCAATACCTGCTTCGAACTTCTCCCCATAGGTCTCAAGCGCTTCGCGGTATTTATCTTCCGACAAAAGCTGGCCTCGACTCAAGTCAGTATCCTTTGGGTCGATCACAATGTAACTGTCAAAGTAAAAAACCTTTTCCATATTTTTCAGTGTCAGATCCAACAGATTTCCAATCTTGCTTGGGAGGCTTTTCAAAAACCATATATGCGCTACCGGGGTTGCCAGTTCAATGTGGCCCATTCGTTCCCTTCGCACCTTTGACTGAATCACCTCGACCCCGCATTTTTCGCAAATGATCCCTCGATGCTTCATCCGTTTGTATTTTCCACAATTGCACTCGTAATCTTTGGTGGGGCCGAATATCTTTGCACAGAAAAGGCCGTCACGTTCCGGTTTGAATGTCCGGTAATTAATTGTCTCTGGCTTCTTTATCTCACCATGGGACCACTTTCGAATCTGCTCCGGTGATGCCAGAGCAACCTGTACACTAGAATAAAATCTCGGATCTTTGGGTTTCGCAAAAAAATCGTATAGTGTCTCCATATTCAGACCTTAATTGTTCCCTTCCATTTCCTTAAGGGTTACATCCAAACCCAGACTCTGCAATTCCTTTGTCAGCACCTTAAATGACTCAGGGATACCGGGTTCGAGCAGATTTTGGCCTTTTACAATCTTTTCATACATCCGTGTTCTTCCCGCCATGTCATCGGATTTCACGGTTAAGAATTCTTGCAGGGCATGTGCGGCCCCATAAGCTTCCATTGCCCAGACTTCCATTTCACCCAAACGCTGTCCGCCAAATTGGGCTTTGCCTCCTAATGGTTGTTGGGTTACAAGTGAATAGGGACCGATAGATCGCGCATGGATTTTATCATCCACAAGGTGATGGAGTTTCAACATGTACATGGTGCCAACCGTAATCTTTTCGCTAAACGGTTCGCCGCTTCGTCCGTCGTACAATGTGGTTTGGCCAGAGGGGGAAAGGCCCGCCTCAACAAGTAAATCCTTGATTTCACCCTCTTCCGCACCATCAAAAACCGGAGTGGCCATATGAACGCCCTGTTTGTAGTTTCCCACAAAATTTTTTAATTCCTTTTCATTCAGGCCATCGATCAGGTCATAGGCCGGGTCATCAGAAAAGATCCGATTGATCTTTTGTTTCAATTCCTTGTGTTTTTTTTCTTCTAATAACCGGTTGAGTTGATCACCTAGACCTTTTGCCGCATAACCTAAATGAATTTCCAGAATCTGACCCACATTCATCCGAGAAGGGACGCCCAATGGATTGAGGACCATATCCACCGCCTCTCCTTCCTCAAAATAAGGCATATCTTCCTGAGGAAGTATTCGTGAAACCACCCCTTTATTGCCATGTCTACCAGCCATTTTGTCTCCGACAGAGAGTTTGCGTTTCATGGCAACATAGATTTTGACCATTTTGATCACACCCGGAGGGAGATCATCTCCTATTTCGAATCGGCTCCTTTGTTCCTCGAAATACCTTCTACAGATTTCACATTGTTCACTGTACTGCTCAAGGATGCCGTGAACCTGTTCTGTCAGTTTTGACTTGCTGAACACGATTCCTTCCAGATAGACAAGCGGTATATTTGCAAGTATCTTTGAATCAATCCTGCTTCCTTTTTCAATCAGAACTTTTTTTCCCTTTTTCAAAGGTACAGCCGGTTTCTTACCTACCATTAGATTTTCGAGCTGAGAACGGACAACATCTCCAATTACCCGAAGCATATCATCTCTGTTTTTTTCCAACGCGGCGATCTCATCATCTTCAATCAAGCGGGCACGATCATCTTTTTCTACGCCCCTCCTCGAAAATACTTTCGCGTCAATCACGATCCCGCTGACTCCGGGAGGCACCCGTAAAGAGGTATCCTTGACATCTCCGGCTTTTTCCCCGAAAATTGCACGTAAAAGTTTTTCTTCCGGTGAAAGTTGGGTTTCACCTTTCGGGGTTATTTTTCCGACGAGGATATCACCTTGGCCGACCTCGGCCCCAATCCGTATGATCCCACTTTCATCAAGGTTTTTTAAGGCCTCCTCTCCAACATTCGGGATATCCCTTGTAATATCTTCTCTTCCAAGCTTGGTGTCCCTGGCAACAATTTCAAATTCCTCGATGTGAACTGAGGTATATACACCATCTCTGACGAGTCTTTCGTTTACGAGAATCGAATCCTCAAAATTATACCCTCCCCAAGGCATAAACGCGACCGTAACATTTTTACCGAGGGCGAGTTCTCCTTTGTCGGTGGCAGGGCCATCTGCTATAATTTCGCCTGCCTTTACTCGCTGACCTTTTCTGACAATTGGTCGATGATTGAAACAGGTATTCTGATTTGAACGAACAAATTTTGAAAGATTAAAAATTGTCACATGTTTTAGGCCGGCATTTTTCCACTGATTCAAAGAATCGTGCCTGAGAACGATACGAGAGGCATCCACGTGATACACAATAGCGTCCCGATTCGAAACGATGGCAACGCCTGAATCCTTCGCCACCACGCCTTCAATACCGGTACCGACCAAAGGCGCCTGGTTTGTTATCAACGGGACTGCCTGGCGCTGCATATTTGATCCCATCAAAGCCCGGTTCGCGTCATCATTTTCCAAAAACGGGATAAGGGATGCGGAAACACTTACCAGTTGATTGGGTGAAACGTCCATCAGTTCGATATTTTCTCGCTTTACCATCATGAATTCACCGTCTACACGGGATGTCACGAGTTGGTTGACATACTTGCCATTTTCGTCAACCGGCGCATTGGCCTGGGCAATAGGATATTCTTTTTCTTCAAACGCGCTCAGAAATGCTACTTCATTCGTAACAACAGCATCTTTAACAATGCTGTACGGCGTTTCAACAAAACCATAATCATTAACCCGTGCATATGTGCTCAGGGAAACGATCAAACCAATGTTGGGTCCTTCCGGTGTCTCAATGGGGCAAATCCGCCCATAGTGGGAAGGATGCACATCTCTGACCTCAAACCCAGCACGTTCACGCGTAAGACCACCGGGACCGAGTGCGCTCAGGCGCCGTTTATGGGTTGTTTCGGAAAGTGGATTTGTTTGGTCCATAAACTGGCTGAGTTGGCTTGTTCCAAAAAATTCTTTGACAACGGCTGAAACCGGTTTCGAGTTAACCAGGTCATGGGGCATAAGAGCATCGACTTCCTGCAAACTCATCCGTTCTTTTATTGCCCGCTCCATGCGTACCAATCCAATACGATACTGGTTCTCAAGAAGCTCACCAACCGCGCGCACCCTCCGGTTTCCCAGATGATCAATATCGTCGACAACCCCTTGCGTATCTCTTAGCGTAACCATGGTCTTAACAGTTAAGAGAATATCCTCTTTTCTGAGGATTCGCAGGTTGGGGGAAGCTTTGATGCCCAGGCGATGATTAATCTTCATACGACCTACGCCCGAAAGATCATAATAGGAAGACTTAAAAAAGAGGTGATCAATAAATTCCTGGGCAACTTCAGGTGTCGCTGGGTTCCCTGGCCGAAGCCTCCGATAAATCTCAATAATCGCTTCTTCCCGTGTCTGGACCTTATCCACTAACAATGTCTTACGTACAGAATCGGAGCTTGATGTACCGCCGATGACCAGTAGTTCAACTTCGCTGATACCGGCATCTTTGAGCTTCAAAAGCGACTCCTCATCGACAACATCGTTTGATTTTATAATGACTTCCCCGGTGTCAGGATGAACAATTTCGGATGCAAATGCCCGGTTAAAGATCTCTTCGGTGTGAATTGGGATCGTTTCCGTATGGATTGACTCGAGATGTTTAATCGCTCGCTGGGTGAACATTCGCCCTTTTTTAACTACTATATCGCCGCTCTCGGTGTCTTTGATATCACGACTGGCACGTTCTCCTTTCAACAAATCCGCTCTGAATTCTTTGAAAATACGTCTGCCTTGAATAAAAATTTTCTCGGTTTTATAGAAATACGATAGCAAGTCTTCCGCCGAGTATCCAAATGCTTTGAAAAGCAAGGTGACAGGAAATTTTCGTCGTCGGTCAATTCGAATATGCACGATATCTTTATGATCGATTTCCATATCGATCCATGAACCACGAACCGGGATGATTCTCGAGGTATAAATCACTTTACCACTGGAATGTGTCTTGCCTTTGTCATGGTCGAAAAACACCCCGGATGATCGATGGAGTTGGCTCACCACTACCCGCTCGGTTCCATTGATGATAAATGTGCCATTATCGGTCATCAGTGGAATTGTTCCAAAATAGATTTCCTGTTCTTTAATATCGCGAATAGTAGAAACCCCGGTATCCTTTTCAATGTTATATACGACCAATCTAACTGTGATACGAAGCGGTATCTCATAGGTCATTCCCCGGTGAACACACTCCTCGACACTGTGTTTCACCTTGGCGAATCGATATGAGACAAACTCAAGTGAGGCGCTTCCGGTAAAATCTTTTATCGGAAATACTGACTTGAATACGGCCTGAAGGCCGATGTCTTCACGTTTCTCCGGCAAGACATTCTTTTGTAAAAATCGTTTGAAGGATTCCCGTTGCACCCCGATGAGGTCTGGAATCTCAACGATCTTTTGTTTCTTGCCAAAATTTTTTCTTAATCTTTTATTTGCCAATGGGCTTTCCAACATGGCATCTCCAACTATCATGGGTTAGAAGATATGAGAAAGTCGTTCGAGATCCGCAAACCAAATCATTTTAACTCCACCTGAGCGCCTGCTTCTTCAAGCTGTTTCTTTAACGTTTCTGCCTCATCCTTAGAAATAGCTTCTTTTACAGGTTTGGGGGCTTCATCTACCAAGGCTTTGGCATCTTTGAGCCCTAGACCGGTAATTGCTCTGACTTCCTTGATGACCTGAATTTTCTTATCCCCGGGACCTGTCAGAATAACATCAAACTCCGTCTTCTCTTCGGCTGCATCATCAGCGGCAGATCCAGCAGGGGCTGCCGACATCATGGCAACCGGAGCAGCTGCAGAAACACCAAATTTTTCTTCCATCTCCTTTACAAGTTCGGATAATTCAAGTACCGACATGTTTGCTATAAAATCAATTACATCATCTTTACTTATTTTCGCCATTTTATAATTCCTCCAATATTAGTTAAAGACTCACCTTGCTGAAACAATTTTCAAGTTGGCTTTGTGCTGATAACATCGCCTATGCACTCTCTTTCTGTTCTTTTATGGCCTGCAAAACTGTTAAAAATCTCTCCGATACATTGCTGAGCGCCCTTACGAATGCACTTGACACACCATTCATGGCGGAAAGAACTTGACTCAATAATACTTCACGAGAAGGTAGCACCGAAAGCATCTCAATACGGTTTAAATCCAGCACCTTACCGTTCATAACCCCTTTTTTAATATCCATGTTTTTATTCTCCGCGGCGAACTTGACCAGCACCTTTGCTGGTGCAACGGGGTCATCAAAACTCAACGCGACAGCATTCGGGCCTTTAAAAGTTTCCTTGATGAGCGCGGCATCGGTATCTTCACAGGCCCTGATGAGAAGCGTATTCTTGACGACCTGGTATTCAATTCCGGCTGCCCTGAGATTCCGACGTAAATCATTGATGGTGGGAACATCAAGGCCTTTGTAATCGGTAAGAATAACAACTTTAGCCCTTGAGAGTTTTTCATGGAGATCTTCGGTAATTTTTTTCTTTTCACTAATTTTCATGAATGAATCATACCTCCCTTCCTACTTCCAAAAAGCCCGGAGGCCATTTATGAATATCGATCTTGAGTGCCGATATATTAGATAAATGTCAATCACAAAAGGCTTGTTTCTACTCACTACTGCACGGATTTCCTTTGATTAAAGAAGCGCGATGTCCAACAAGAGTACATCGATAAAATGAAGATGGAAGCTGTATTTTCAATATATTCCTATTGGATCAAATCTTTCACAAAAGCTGCATCTATCTTAATCCCAGGTCCCATTGTCGTTGATATGGCGATACCTTTTAGGTAGGTTCCCTTACTTGAGGCGGGTTTGAGTCGTAAAATGGTCTCCAAAAAAGCCGCTAGATTCTGGGTTATCCCTTCGGCTCCAAAAGAAACTTTACCCATCGGCGCATGAATAATGCCTGCTTTTTCAACCCTAAAATCGATCTTTCCTGCCTTAAGCTCATTAACAGCCTTTGCGATATCAAAAGTAACCGTACCTGTTTTTGCGTTCGGCATGAGTCCTCTAGGTCCTAACAACTTTCCAATTTTCCCAACCGAACCCATCATATCAGGTGTTGCCACGGCTTTATCGAAACTAAACCATCCACCCTTAATTTTTTCTATGAGATCGTCATTTCCAGCGAAATCTGCGCCTGCATCGAGCGCTTCCTTTTCCTTCTCCCCCTTAGCAAATACAATCACCTTAACCTCTTTGCCAAGTCCATTGGGCAAAATGACTGTTCCTCTAACCATCTGATCCGCGTGTCTGGGATCGACACCAAGCCGGACGGCAACGTCTATGGTTTCATCAAACTTCGCGTACGAGGAATCGATTGCCAACTGGATCGCTTCGGCAAAATTACGCTTTGTTTCGGAAAATAGTTTTTTACTCGATTCTAAATACTTTTTTCCCCGCTTTGACATCTTTACCCCTTCACTTCTTATTATCCTAAACAACCTCAATGCCCATACTTCTGGCTGTGCCTTCGATTATCCTGCGGGCCGCATCCAAATCATTCGAATTGAGATCAGCCTTTTTGGTTTTCGCTATCTCTTCAACCTGTGCTTTTGTCACTTTCCCAACTATATCGCGTTTCGGGTCAGCCGCCCCCTTTGCAATTTTAGCAGCTTTTTTCAAAAGAATGGAAGCGGGCGGTGTTTTTGTTATAAACGTAAAGGATCTATCTTGATAAACAGTTATTACGACCGGAATGATCATTCCTTCTTCTTTCGACGTTCTCGCATTAAATGTTTTGCAAAAATCCATTATGTTAACGCCGTGCTGTCCCAGTGCAGGGCCGATCGGTGGTGATGGATTTGCTTTTCCCGCTTCAACTTGCAATTTTATTTGGGTGATAATCTTTTTTGCCATTTTTTCTTTTGCTCCCAGACTCGTTACTGAGGTCTTTCATCTAATAATCGACCTATTATTTTCAAAGCTTTGTTACCTGAACGAATTCCAATTCAACTGGAGTTGAACGACCAAAAATACTTACCAGTACTTTTATCTTTCCTTTTTCTTGATTTACTTCTTCCACTGTGCCGTTAAAATTTGTAAAAGGTCCATCTATTATACGAACCTCATCGCCTGTCTCAAAAAAATACTTCGGCTTTGGTTTGAGTTTTCCAGTCTCCATACGGGTCAGAATTTGTTCTGCCTCTTTATCTGAGAGGGGCGTTGGTTTCTCCCTTCCCCCTAAAAATCCGGTTACCTTAGCGGTATTGTTTATGATATGCCAGGTTTCATCGTTAAGCTCCATCCGAACGAGTATATACCCTGGATAAAACTTCCGAGACGATGTTTTTCTTTTTCCTTTCACTAGTTCAACAATCTGCTCGGTCGGAACAAGAACTTCCCCAAACATCTCCGGGTGAGGAGCCGAAGCGATACGGTCCTGAAGAGCGGTCTTGACTTTGCCCTCAAATCCTGAATAGACATGGACGATATACCATTTTAGTGCCACGGGTTGCATATCCTCATTTATTTTAGAACAACACGCATCAGCCCGGATAAACCGAAATCCACCACACCGAGATAAATTGAAATAATAATAACAAGAACAATCACCACTGCTGTAGACCCCATAGTCTGTTTTCGAGAAGGCCAGGTTACTTTTTTTAGTTCCACCTTTACTTCTCTTAGAAACTGTATCCCTTCATCCAGTATCTTACCGGCCTTGTTTTTGGGTATAACCTTTTTAACAATTCCCGTCGGCTTTTGAAGGGGAATCGTTTTCTTAGCCCCATTTATTGAACTCTTGTCAAATTGTGCAGTTTTCCTCGAAACTACTGCATTTGCGCCTTTAGGTGATAATGCCAATTCAAGGTTTGTTTTTTTCTTTTTCTTTTTGCTTGAACTCTTTTTTCTCTGTAACCGGCCCATTTTCCCTCAATCAGCGTCTAAAGCTCTATGGTTGATATATTTTAAGAGCGATGACATTTTCTTAAAACTTCGAACCCTGAACTTCCCAAAAAGGGTATGGCAGGCCAGGAGGGATTCGAACCCCCAGCATCCGGATTTGGAGTCCGGCGCTCTGCCGTTAGAGCTACTGGCCTGCGTGGAGATTGATAAACTATCAATCAATCTCGTGCTGCCCATCAAGTTGAAAATTACAACTCCAAACCTATTTTATCTCTTTATGCGGCGTATGCTTTTTACAAAATCGGCAATATTTTGAAAATTCCAGTTTGTCCGGTGTTGTCCGCTTATTTTTTGTTGTGGTGTAATTTCTTCTCTTACACTCACTGCACGCCAGAGTAACAATTATTCTCACTTGTTGACTCCTTCTTATTCGAGTATATTACTAACGACACCGGCGCCGACGGTTCGGCCACCTTCTCTGATCGCAAAGCGAAGTTCCT
>CAZSON010000065.1:0-13692 GCA_964608375.1 uncultured Desulfobacter sp.
GTCCAAAGCTAAAAAAAGAATGATTCTTTTGCTTTTTCATATCGGTTTGATATAATTTCGCTTGATTTCCTCAATTTCATGAGATAGGGGACATCTGAGGGGTTTTTAAGGTAATTGTTGAAATGAAAGGAGGTGATAAATCTGCTGTTTTCAAAGGGAATGGCGAACGAGTTTTATCTAACCAGAACCTTTGATTAATTTTGGATACCCCAATGTGTGATCGACGTTTTTGATTCGGTTCACAGAAATAAAACGGTGGATACGGATTGAGTGTCCGGCATTGAGATATCGAAAGCGCTTAATTGATTTCGGGCAAGGATAAAAGGCTCATTTTTTCCAATTGAATATTTCATAGAATTGAAAAGGAGGGGGATATTATGAGCAACGGAAATGATAGGACACCCGTCTTAAAGAACGAGGACTGGTGGGCATGCTTTATCGGCTGGTTTATGTTGTTGCTGGCCATTATCGGATTGCTTCCGCATGGCCCTAAAATTGCCAAATGGGCAAGTCTGGGCGCCATCTTCCCGAAGGGGGGTGAGACAGTTGGGGCGGTCATCATTTTGTTTATTGCAATGGCAATACTGACAATGATTGGCGGGGCCTTTATGAAATATGACCTAAAGAGCTACCTTCCGGGGTTTTTAATCATATTTTTGCTGGCATTTCTTTCCATCATCATTGCCCATCAGATGTTTATCAAAAAGTGGGGAATCGAATATGTCCTCTGGGCATTGGTTTTCGGTCTGATAATCGGTAATTTTTTTAAAGTGCCCCAAATTCTCCGGGCCGGCGGGCAGACCGAATATTTTATTAAAATCGGCCTGGTTGCCATGGGGGCCAACATATTTTTCACCGATGTCGTAAAGGGCGGTTTTATGGGTCTGATCCAGGCGGTGGTAGTGGCTACGACGGTATGGTTTATGACCTACTGGATTTGCAGAAAATTTAAAGTATCCGAGCGTTTCAGTGCCATCATCGCCACAGCGAACTCCATTTGCGGCGTATCTGCTACCATCGCGGCAGGTGGAGCGATCCAGGGGGATAAAAAGGAGGTCAGCTACATGATCGCCTGGGTACTGGTATGCGCTGTGGTATTGATCCTGGTGATGCCGCCACTTGCCAAATGGATGAATCTTCCGAACAACTGGGCCGGTGCATGGGTCGGCGGGGTGATTGACAATACCGGAGCGGTGGTCGCCGCCGGCGGGGTGATTGGCGGCGAAGCAGCTTATAAAGTCGCCGCGATGGTCAAGATGGCCCAAAATGTCCTCATTGGTCTCGTTGCTTTCTTAATGGCTCTTTGGGCGACCATGTCGCTTGATCGAAAGGAGGCCGGGGAAGCGGCCGAAAGACCATCTTTTATGGAAATCTGGTACCGCTTTCCCAAGTTTGTCGTCGGGTTTGTGGTGGCCTCTTTAATCATTTCCTTTATCGCGCAGCCTGCTATGGGCGCCAAAGCCGCCAAAGCTGTCGGTAAGGTGATGAAGGGGTATCGCAACTGGTTTTTTGCCCTCTGTTTTGTGTCCATCGGCCTCGAAACCAATTTCAAAGAGCTGATTTCAGTGGGTGGAGGCAGACCAGCGGCCGCTTATTGGATCTCCCAGACGGCTAATGCCATCTGGACCCTGTTTATTACCTGGATTCTATGGTCGAGTACCTTCTTCCCGGCAGTTATTCCGCCGGATTAATTTTTTGCACGTCCAACTGCTCACAATAACTAAAAAGGAAAGGCGCCTTCCAATCAGGGGCGCCTTCCCTGACCCACCTGAATAGTCAATACATTCATCAACGACTCCGAATAACTCTAGACCGCCGACGATGATCCGCTAAAACCTGATTGGCAGTTTTTCTGACGCTGCGTTTAACGAGACCACGGCTTATTGACAGAATGTGTATTTTCGGTATAGTGTGTGAGTGAAGGAATAAGTTAAAAATGCAAAAAGAAGAGCGCATTTTATGGGCTGAAGAACAATTCGCCCGGGAAGTTACCTTAGGAGTTGTTATCCAGAAACCGCTATCGGTCTTTAATTATTTGATACCGGGAATGTTCATTATCAACTACCTGCGTCGAGGCAGCGCCATCAGGCAATATACCAAACATTATTTATTTCCGAGAAAATTGGCCATGAATGCCTCCCGGGATCTTTTAAAAGGCGAGGAAAGGGCATTACTAGACTCACAAATAGCGGCCGAAATCGAAAATTGGCTGAAGGCGCTCAATCTCTATTCCGAGGATTTGGCACAGGCCCAAAAGGTGGTGGTAGATTTGCTCATAGAGCACTTTAGAAAACTTCTTGAGGCTGAGGGCGTCAACTATTACGACTTAATTGAAAATACGTATAAAACTCGAAACGATTACATGAGCTATATAGATAAGTTGTCTTCAGCGGAAAAGGAAATTGATCAGGCGATTATTAAAAAAGTTGGACCGAGCAGAAAGCTTAAAGAAAAATTGAGGGCTGAGGAACAGCAGGTCGATATGCGGCGTAAAAAGATTTTAGAGGAGATCTTTTAGCCAACCCGATAAAAAGAGAAGAAGCTTTGGAGGAATTTTGGCAACAGGATTGAAGAAAAAATTTGATCTTATGCTAGCGCGGGATTGCCGCTTAGCTAAATCCGTTTCTCTGAAAGTGATAAAACCAAAGCCGATTTCCGTTTGGGAGATGTTGATTCCGGTAATTTTCATCTTAAGCTACATGAAAGCAAAAGATCGTAGAGAAATATTTGCTCAGAATTTGCTTTTCACAAAGAAATTGGCCCTGGAAGCGGCGTTCGGCATCGTAAAAAAAAAACATTCCATAGAGGACGTTACGATTGAGATTAAGACCAAGACCGATGCTCTTCTTTCTTCGATGCCAACGGACGTTTACTCGGATGAAATTCGTCAAGAGCAGATGAAAGAAATCGATTTGCTCATTGAGCATTATGGTAAACTCATGCAAGCGGAAGGAGAAGATTACGCTTCTTTGGTCATTGACGCGTATCAGACAAAAGAAAATTATGCGGCCTTCCAAGGGAAGCTGAAAACAGCTGAAAAACAGGTTGCCCAGGCGGCACAACAAACATTAGGCGACAAGGCGGATCCTACGATGGCGGCTAGAATCGAAGCGGCCACCAATAAATTAAGGCTGGCGGAGGTTGAAAGGATTTTCTCCTCCCATTCACGGCGGTAGGATGCTCACGAACCCAGAACGCATCCGGATTTATCAGCAAGCTTATTTACCCGAACATTTACCGGATTATGTCACTGCCGTTTCCGCTGCGCAACCGCACCTCATAGGCGATCATCTTTGTTTGTACCGCCAACAACACCTTGTGTTTATCGGCTATCCGCTTGGAAATCCAGATGCCGAAACCCCTCGCGTTTATGAGGCTGCCTGCAAACTTTTCCAACCTTCAACGGTGGCAATCATTGCTCCGACCATCTGGTTTCCAGAACAAACTTACGTGAAACAGCCTCCCGACCATTATTACCGACTTGATCTGCCTCTGGATTTTCTTAATCCTGAGGTGACCTATATGGTGAGACGGGCGGAAAGAGAGCTGGTGGTGAACCAGGGGCAGTTTAGCAAAGAACACAAAAAACTTGTCCAATCCTATCTGCGTGGCTACGATTTGAGACCGGCGCAAAAATACATCTTTAAGCAAATTCCCCGTTATCTGAAGATATCTGCGACAGCCAGACTTCTTGAGGCAAGAAAGAAAAAGGCCCTGGTGGCCTTTACGGTTGTGGACGTGGGGTCTGCGGATTACGCGTTCTATCTTTTTAATTTTCGGTCAGACCAAATAAATGTGCCCGGAGCATCGGATTTGCTTTTCCGCGAGATGGTGAAATTGACCCAAGCCGAGGGGAAAAAGGCCATCAATCTCGGACTTGGAGTTCATGCGGGTATCCGCCACTTTAAGGAGAAATGGGGTGGTGTTCCTTTCTGTTCCCATGCATCGGCTTATATCTCCAGGGAGCCAATGGTATCAGGCAGATTGGTGGACAAGCTCTGACGGATGTCATGGGATGTCACCTTATTTTTCAGGAAAAAAGTGTTCGATCTCAACTAGTTGTTTTCGCCGGACCTTTGCATTGTAGTATCCTTTTTTTCTTTATCTAAAAGCGCCTTTGTTTCAATCTCGATCGAACGGATTCCCCAGGCACGGTCTTTTCCCTGCTGATTTCCCTGAAGGGCTTAAGAAATACCCCGACCCCTCCGGATCGGCGGCTTGTGCTTGCTAATCTGAAGCAAAACGGTTATTCTGTCAACAAGGAGATCGGCCATGAGAAGATTGTTTGCCAAGAATCAAAATTTATTCAAAAAAAGACAATTCCGGCTGCTGCAAATAGAATCTTCCATCGCCTGCAATCTCAGGTGCGTCATGTGCCCCTGGAAGCAGATCAGCAAAAGGGTGGAGAATCACGGGATCATGTTACCGGCCATATGGGAATCGATTCGCCCCTATTTGCGGGAAGCTCAGTCCGTCGATTTCACTGGTGGCGGTGAACCCCTGCTTCAACCCCAGTTGGTCGGATGGATCAGCGAGGCGCATGCGGCCGGGTGTGAGACCGGGATTTTGACCAATGGATTCCTTTTGAATAAAAAGAAGGCGGAGCAGATTATCAGGGCCGGTGTCGATTGGATCTGTGTTTCGATTGATGGCGCAACAGAAGGAATATATGAGCAGATTCGCATCGGTTCCGATTTTAAGCGGGTGTGTGAAAATTTGTTCAATATTGGACGTTTGCGGTCTACAAAGAAGCCCAAAACGATGATTAACTTTGTATTGATGCCGATGAATTTCCATCAGGTGGAAGACATGTTAAAACTGGCCGCCCGGTTGGGAGTTGATCAAGTAAATTACAAACAATGCGATGTGATCCGGGGTGAAGACGGAAAAGGTTTGGGGCTTTTCAACACCAAAGAAACGCCGGAGATTTTACGTTTGAAAAAGAGGCTGTCAAAAGCCCGCCGGCTTGCTAAAAGGCTAAATGTGCAAACCACGTTTTTCGCTTTTACACCGGAGGAACAGCCGGTCTGTGACCAGGATCCCCGGGATTCTGTATTTATCCGCCATGATGGAAAAGCGGCTCCCTGTATCAGCTTGGCCATCGGTGGCCCCACGACATTTTTGGGAGAGGATAAAACCATGCCGACCGTTCATTACGGCGCTCTTCCGGATGAAGATTTAATGGATCTATGGGAGGGGGATACCTGCAAATTTTTTCGAAAACGCTTTGAAAAACGATTGCAGACACATGATAATAAAATCCTAGAAAGTTTTAAGAGCGGATCTTCTAACCGTTTAAAAATCATACAGGCCGCCAAAAGTGCCATGCCCGAGGCGCCCCAAGGATGTGGTATCTGTCACTATCTCTACAATATTTGAAATATATGAGGGTTTTGTTTGAAGATCTATTTTCCGCCAGCCCGATCTTGAGATAAGAGAAGTGCTCGTACATGATAACCCCTGATGAGAGAAAGTTTATCTTAGCGAATGCATCTGTTCCGGAACACAGTGTTGAATTGATGACGTCGATTTCGGGGGGCGAACCTTTTTTGACAGGCGGATACTTTTTTTGTCGAAAAGCGGAGGAAATTATCCTCGTGGGATACCCGTTGCAACACGAATTTGATGCCAATGAATTTGAAATCGTCATTGCTCAGATAAAGAAGAAATTCCGGCCTACGTGGATATCGCTGATTGCACCTGAATTGTCAAGCAGGTTAATATCGGTCTGTGAAGAAAAAGGAAGCGATCATTACTATACACGGGAGACTCAGCCTTTGGTCATCAGAAGTGGTTTGAAACGGCAGATCCACACCGCTCGGAAAAATCTATCGATTGAACGTGCCACCCTAATGGTAAAAGCAAACGATCGGCTTTCATTGGAATTTATTGAACGAGTCAAACCGCCGCCCCGTGTGAATCATCTTTTATCAAAGATGCCCGCATTTGTCAGCCGTTCGAAGGATTCCGTTGTTTTAAACGCCTGGGATAAAAAACACAATTTGACCGCGTTTTATATTGTCGATCTGGCGCCAAGCGATTTTTCCAGCTACGTGATCGGATGCCATTCTAAAAAAAACTATGTACCCGGGGCATCAGATCTTTTGTTTTTTGAAATGCTTCAAATGAGTCAGGAGTTTGATAAGCGATATGTTCATCTGGGTCTGGGTGTCAACCCGGGGATAGAAAGGTTCAAAAAAAAATGGGGCGGGGTCCGGATGCAACGATATGAAATGTGTGTTTTTTTTGTTCCAGGAACATCGATATGGAATATCCTGCGGATGCGGTACACCAAAGGCTTGAGACACTTTTATGTTTTTTAAAAATTGGTTTGAAAAGAAATTAAAAATGATCTGGCATGTGGAGAAAAGCGGAAAAAAATCCTGCATAGCCGGAACGGCGCACTTTTTTCCCTATAGCTTCCGATCTTATTTGAATCAATATATCCAGGATGCTGAAAATGTTCTGTTCGAAGGCCCTTTGGATCAAAAGAGTATGAACCGGGTCGTTCAGGCAGGCTCTCAAAACGATCAAGCCGGGCACCTTTTTGATGAACTGAATCCGCAAACCATCCGTTCCATTTCCAGGGCGATCGCCCCTGCCACTGGAAATCGGTTGTCGTTTCTTTTTCTCAGTCCTTACCATTTAGATCCTGAAAACCCGGCCCGTACCCTGGTTTCGGGGATGAAGTCATGGCTGGCTTTTTTCACCATCTGGGCCTGCTTTTTAAAGAAAAATGGATGGGCATATTCGGTTGATTTGGAAGCGTTTCAGGTGGCCTCGCATTTGGATAAGAAGGTTGTTTTCCTTGAAACAATCGAAGAACAAATAGCGGTATTGGAGCGGATTTCCCACGAAAAAATTATTGATTTTCTAAACCGGGTCGATCACTGGCCTAAATACGCGCAGCAATATGCATCGCGTTATTTGGCGGGAGATCTGGAAAATCTCAAGTCCTTCAGAATCGGCTTTCCGAGCCGTCATCGATCCATCATAGACCGACGTGACCGAATTTTATATGAGCGCATGGCGGCTTATTTTGAGAAGGGAAATACGATGGCCTTTGTGGGTGCACCGCATATTATCGGTATCCGGGAGCTGCTTTGCGCCGATGGCTATCGGATCGAACGGCATTGAGGCGGGTGTGTTAGCTCGAGGACTCAAAACAAATATAACGATTCATCTGGCGGTTCTGTTATTGTTTGCCATGCTTTTGATTGACTTTGTGGTGATGATGCTGACTCAAAGGGATTTGGTCAAATCTGAAATATCAAAAGGGAATCTCTTGGCTGCGTCGATTGAAAGTCGTTTGATTTTTCCTTCGGATTCCGCATCGACCTATTTTAATGGGAATTTTTCGCGTCAATTTGACCGACTTTTCGATCGAACTGGGTTTTCTTGTATCCTGATTGGTGATCCGGATAACCGGGAAATCTATTCTTACGGCGTTGACTGTCATCTGAAAGACGAGCTTGCACGCCTGAATCAAGAGGCGCTTAAAACCGAGAAAAGGCGTATCCGGTATATAGGAACGACATGGGGGATCCTTTGGAAGCAAAGGCGGCACATGGTCATGTCTTCTCCTTTATATTCAGGGGAAAAAACCGTTGCGGTTGTCGGCATTTTATTTAAACTCCAAAGGATTTACAGCGTCTTGCGACGTTCACAGCAGATCCTGTTGATCTATATATTAGTGAATATGATCATCTTGACGCTGGTCGGTCTTTACCAACTATCCAAAAAAATTGTGGCTCCTGTGCATCGATTGGTAAAAAACGCGGAAAACTATGGAGAAGACGATGATATATTTTTTCTGCCCGAAAAAGGAGATAACGAATTCCATCTGCTGTCCAAAGCGCTGAATCGAATGCTCAAGCGTATTTCAGCAGATAAAGAAAAGCTCTTATTGAGTGTGGAATCCCTTGAAAAAGCCAATCTGGATTTGAAACAGGCTCAAAAAAGTATAATCAGGGCAGAAAAGATGGCTTCTGTTGGAAGACTTTCTGCAGGCATCGCCCATGAAATCGGGAATCCCCTCGGAATTATTATTGGATATCTGGAACTGCTCAAACAGGAAAATATTTCAACGGATGAAAAAAAAGAATATCTTATACGTTCAGAGACTGAAATCAACCGAATCCATACAATTATCAGACAACTTCTCGATTTTTCAAGACAATCCAACGGCGATTTGATGAAGATTTCGGTTCATGAACTCATCGAAGATGTTATCCAAATGGTTCAATTTCAACCGCTCATTTCAAACATACATTTAAAACGGAAGCTGTCAGCGGAAAGAGAAACCATTCTTGCCGATCCCAACCAACTGAGACAGGTATTTTTAAATCTGATGATAAATGCTACAGATGCCATTTCTTTGAGTGAAAAAAAATCGGCCGGTGAACTGATCATAGAAACACGTAATGTATCCAATATGGACATGAATTCGAATGATCGAAACCCCGCGCTTAAGATCATGTATATCGATAATGGCATAGGGATTTCAGAGACAGATCTGGATAACATTTTTGATCCTTTTTATACAACAAAAGAGCCGGGAAAAGGAACAGGACTCGGTCTATGGGTTTGTTATATGATTATCGAAGGACTTGGCGGAAAAATCGAAGCCACCAGCAAAGAGGGTGAAGGGACTTGTGTTGCCCTCCATCTGCCTCTTTTTACCTCTGATGCAGGATGAAATCATGGATCATGAGCATATTACCCAATTGGGATCTCTAAAAAATCGACTGCTGATCATCGATGATGAAAAGAACATGCGTCATATGTTATCATCACTGCTCGAAAAATCGGGTTATCGTGTAGACACCGCTTCCGATGGATATGAGGGGCTTCAGATAATTGGGCAACAAAGGTATGACTATATTATCTGTGACTTGAAAATGCCCCGTATGGGAGGGCTGGAATTTATTAAATCGAGCCGGGAAAGCATCGGAGATGCAACCCTCATCATGATGTCAGCCTACGGAAACATCGATACCGCCATCGAAGCCATGAAACTGGGCGCTTATGATTATATATCAAAACCGTTTAAGACCGACGAGGTCCTCCTGACGTTAAAGAAAGCGGAGGAGCGCGAATGTTTGAAAAAAGAGAATTTGCACCTTAAAAAACGGATTCAAAAAATCGAAGAAAATTACAACTTCGGAAATATGTTGGCAAAGAGCAAGGCCATGCAATCTGTTTTTCAATTGGCAAGTAAGGCAGCCCAATACGATACAACGGTGCTGATTTCCGGGGAGAGCGGGACAGGGAAAGAGTTGATAGCCAAAGGCATCTATTTTACGGGTAGAAGATCAAAAATGCCTTTTGTTGCAATCAACTGCGGCGGGATTCCTGAAAATTTACTGGAAAGCGAGTTGTTCGGATACAAAAAAGGAGCCTTCACCGGTGCGGATAGAGACAAAAAAGGACTTTTTGAAGAGGCAGATCACGGTACCATTTTTCTCGACGAAATAGGAGAAATGCCTCCTTTCCTGCAGGTGAAGCTTTTGCGGGTGTTGCAAGAAAAGGAGATCAGGCCGATTGGTGGTTCAAAGATAAAGCGGGTCGATGTCCGTGTGATTGCAGCTACAGCTAAGCATCTTGAAGATGAGATTAAAACAGGTATTTTTCGTGAAGACCTCTTTTACAGACTCAATGTATTGCCAATTGAGCTGCCGCCGCTCCGGGAACGACCGGAAGATATCCCACTTTTATGTCAACATTTTATAAATCGGTTTAATGAAAAATTGAAAAAAAAGATAAACGGAATTGCCTCAGACTCTATGTCGCTTCTGCTGAAGCATCGGTGGCCGGGAAATGTTCGGGAGTTGGAGAATGCGGTTGAAAGGGCGGTCATCCTTTCTGAAACCACAGTGCTCATACCGGAAAATTTTCCCTCTGATTTGGGAATTCAGACCAAAACAGATAAAATGGATGAAATATTTGAGGGATTCTCGTTAAAGAGCGCCCAAAAGCTGTTGGAAAAAAAACTGATTGAAAAAGCCCTTATGGAAACCGGCGGAAACCGGACCCATGCTGCCCGCCTTCTTGAGATCAGCCATCCTTCGCTGTTGAGCAAGATCAAATCTTATAATATCGTCATCTGAGGATACAACAAAAACAGTTCTTTGCGATCCACTCAATCGATGGATGGTTCATCGGGCGCAATCAAAACAGATTAGGTGGCTCGCAGCCAAGGATCGTTGGTGAATCGGATTCAATTACTTCCGGCGGTTTATTTTATCCCTTAACTTTCCAGAGCATTTAAACGTCACAACCTTTCTTTTTCGTAGCACCAAATCAGAGCCTGTTGCCGGGTTCCGACCCCTTCGTTCTGTTTTGTTCTTCACGCAGAATTTTCCAAATCCCGATATCAAGACATCTTCACCTTTTTCTAATGTGGTTTTAATGATTTCAAGAAGGGATTCGATGGTTTCGACGGATTTCTTTTTGGTAAACCCAAGTTCGTGTACCCTTGCAACAATATCACTCTTTGTTAATGCCATAGTTCCTCCTAATTAAATCCGTTCTTTCAAGGTAAAGAGACTCTTTTCTTTGATTAATGATTAATTGGGCCAATTTTTCCATATTCATGTCAATTAGAACGTGTAAGTAGTCAAAATATATGGATTAAAAATAGATGTCAAGATGCAAAAAAGAAAAAATTGAGGATATGTGTCCACGAAAAAGAAAAAATTTCATTTTTTGACTTAGATCAATGAAATTCTTGGATGATAAGATATTATAATATCCAAACAGATAAATCCATGGTTTTTGGAACCCTAAAATATTTAACGCCCGGCGGAGAGAATAGATGAAGGAATACTTAAACAGAGGAATCAAAGAAATCATCACCGAATTTCCTGAGATTGAAACCATATTAAATGATTATGAAATTGGTTGTGGGCCGTGCAGTGTTGGAACCTGTCTTCTTAAAGATATTGTGTCGATTCATAGGCTTACCGAAGACCAGGAACAGGAGTTGATGGCCAGAACCGCCAAAGCGATACACCCTGATAAAGATATAAAGATACCTAAAATCGAGAAAAAAACCGAGGTTAAGCCAAAAGGATTCAGATATACGCCACCTATCAAAAAATTGGTTGATGAACATGTTTTGATCAAACGATGGATTGCATTGATTCCTAAAGTCGTCGACTATTGCGATGTAAAAACCGAAGAAGGCCGCCAGCTTATCCTTGACGGGGTAGATTTAATACGATCTTACGCTGACAAATTCCATCATGCAAAGGAAGAAGATATTCTTTTTAAGTATTTTGATGAAAATTCAGACATCATACAGGTGATGCTCGAAGATCACACGCGCGCCAGAAGTTATGTAAAAGCCGTACTTGATGCGCTTGACAGAGGAGATGAAAGCGCCATTTCGGAAAACCTGATGGCCTATCGAGAACTTCTCACCGAGCATATCAGAAAGGAAGATGAAATATTGTATCCCTGGATGGATAATAATCTCTCCACAACTCAGGTGGGAAAACTTTATTCTCAGTTTGAAAACGCCGATAAAAAGATTGGGTTTTCACCTGAAAAATATGAACGTTTTATCAACAGATTAGAGGAAAAATTTAAACAAAAGGAGGAATAAAAAATGGCTCAATTTGAAGGCTGCCCGGGTTCCCGGGTGATGAGTTTTAAAGACCAGGATGGTAACGGTGCTGATCAGGACGTCGGAAAAATCAAATCGCAGCTGGGGCAATGGCCGATCCAAATGCACCTTATTTCACCCACCGCTCCTTACTATCAGGGCGCCGATGTGCTTCTGACTGCCGATTGTGTGGCCTATGCACTGGGTGATTTTCACCGTGAATATTTGAAAGGGAAAAGCATCGCCATTGCCTGCCCCAAGCTTGATTCGGAACAGGATATTTATCAGGAAAAAATCAAGGCCTGGTTCGATGATGCCAGGATTAATACTCTTACGGTGTTGATCATGGAGGTACCGTGCTGTATGGGGTTAATGAATTTAGTTCAGCAGGCGGCCCAATCTGCTGAGAGAAAAGTGCCTACCAAATGTGTAGTTGTCGGTGTTCAGGGAGACATTTTGCAGGAAGAGTGGGTTTAAGAAAATTAATCCAGATAAAAAATATAAAGACATTTTCAGGGACTTCCTGAGCGAGGTCGATCCGATTCGATTTAAGGAACCGTTCGCTGAGACGCTAGGTGTCTTCAAAAAAGAAGACACGGTCTTAATGTATTCCTATATCGATGTGGTAAAGATGGCCGGTCATGCCTGTCCGACAACAGCCGGGGCGTTTTTATGCTGCCGGGAAGCGTTGAAAAAACTTTATCCTGACGAAATTCCGATAAGAGGTGATATATCCATTAAGATCCATGGGGAACCTGATGAGGGGGTCTACGGCGTCATCGGCCAGGTATTTACCCTGTTGACCGGTGCCGCTCCTGCCAGTGGATTCAGGGGATTGGGACATAAATTCAGACGGAAGGATCTACTCAAGTTTTGCCTAAATAAAAATGATCCAAATACACTTTCCTTTGATTTTAAAAGATTGGACAACAACCGCACAGTTTGTGTTACCTACCATCCGGATAAAATCCCTTTTGCCAGGGAGAAGGCCCAAAGGCTGGGAGAATTGCTGGAAAAGGTGGTCTGGGAGGCTGCCAAGAAGGACGAAAAAATTGAATTTCAAAATCTTTGGATGGGAAAAGTACGGGACATGTTGATCGAAGAAAAAGAGATGAAGCGATGGATCAAAATAAGAGAAGAAGGGGAAAAAGATGTATAGAACAAGTGAGATAAAAACAATCGATCCACGTGGGCTTGAGCACCATGAAAAAGAAGAGTTGATCTTTCCGAGCATTGAGGCGCTCCGCAGGGGTGAATCGCTGAAGATCGTGATGGAGTTTAATCCGCTGCCCCTGATTTATCTGTTGAAGACACGCGGTGAGTTTGAGCTTTCTTATGAGACAGAAGGGCCGGAAGAATGGATTCTGGTGGTAAAACGGATTGCTGTTGATGAAAATAAAAAAGAAAAGCTGAAGGAAATGGTGCAAAAGTTAAAAACGGGCACTATTTCTGAAACGACAAAAGATCGGGCGAAAAAGTTATTTCAGGCAGCTGACGTCAAAGGCATGAAAGATATGGAACAGGAGCTGAAAAAACAGGGGTTTTCCCACGAAGCGATCCGGAAAAATCTTTGTGATATACACCTGGAGCTTTTGAGAGAAAAACTTGTGGATCAACAGATTGAGGTTGAAGCGCCCCACCCGGTGCATTCCCTCATGGAAGAGCATAAAGTAATTCTTCAGAGTTTAAACGATCTGGGATCTACCCTTGAGGAACTTAACAAATCTAAAAATTTCGAAGATTTTAATCCCGAGCTTGAAAAACTAAGGGAGTGTTCTCATCACCTGGTAGAAGCAGAAAGTCATCACCAGAGAGAGGAAGAAACTTTGTTCCCGAAGTTGGAAGCCCACGACATCACCGAACCGGCGGGAATTATGAAATTGGACCATGCGGAATTTCGGAAAAGAAAGCAGGCGTTGTATCAACTCTCCCACAACCCCGAAGACTACCAATTTGACGTATTTAAAAAAAGATGTATTGAGCTGGGAGAATACCTGATAGAAGAACTCGAAAACCACATTTTTAAGGAAGACAACATTATTTACCAGATTGCTCTGCAGACCTTGAGCGAAAAAGAGTGGCAG
>CAZSON010000066.1:0-13687 GCA_964608375.1 uncultured Desulfobacter sp.
TATCTCAGTTTCAATGTGCTCATGGATATCAGTGCAAGAGCGATCGCAATAATCCAAAACCGCACAATTACTTTGGGTTCGGCCCATCCTTTCAACTCAAAATGATGATGAAGCGGCGCCATTCTGAAAATTCTTCTGCCGTTTGTCATCTTAAAAAAACCGACCTGAAAAATAACGGATACCGCCTCGATGACAAAAAGACCCCCCACAAGTGCCAGCAGAATTTCATGTTTGGTAATCACGGCCACCGTCCCAAGTGCACCACCGAGAGGGAGTGAGCCGACATCCCCCATGAAAATCTGGGCCGGATAGGTATTAAACCACAAAAATCCAAGACCGGCCCCGACCAGCGCACCGCAAAAGATGGTGACTTCCCCGCTTCCGATGACGTAATTGATCTGCAGATACTGGGCAATTTTAGCATGGCCTGCCACATAGGCAAAAAACATATACGTTCCCGCTACGATGATGACCGGACCTATGGCCAGACCATCGAGACCGTCTGTTAAATTGACGGCATTGGATGTTCCGACGATAACCAGCCAGGCAAAAGGAATGTATCCCCACCCAAGATCGGGTGAAATATTTTTAAAAAACGGGATGGTAACGCGTGTATTGAAATCCGGATCGGTGTAAACTAAAATTCCACTGATCACTCCAATGAGTGTTTGCAGCAACAGTTTGCTCAGAATGCCCAATCCTTTGCTCCGTTTTTTTACCTGCATGAGGTAGTCATCAATAAAACCGATCAGCCCATAACCGACGGTAACAAAGAGAATGATCCAGATATAATTATTGGTCAAATTTGTCCAAAGGAGGGCTGACACTATGATCGCAAATAGAATCAAAGCACCACCCATTGTCGGTGTCCCGGCCTTTTTAAGGTGAATTTTTGGCCCGTCATCCCTGATATACTGTCCGATACGCATGGAGTCGAGCTTTCGAATGACCCACGGTCCCAACAAAAAGCAGATTAAAAACGCAGTGAGACTGGCATAGATCGTCCGGAAGGTAATATACCTAAAGACATTAAAAGCGGAAATATGGGTATGCAGTGGATAGAGTAAATGATATAACATTTTTATATGCCCGTTATTGAGTTCCGCCCCATCTCATCAGTTTTTTCACAATTTTCTCCATTGCCATGCCCCGGGAGCCTTTAACCATTACCCAGTCTCCCGGCTGTAAAAAGTGTGTCAGATCTTCGATGATATCTTTTTTGCTTCCGATGAAAATATCGCTCGCATCCATACCTTCGTTTTTCGCGCCGGCCGCAACAACCCCGGCAAAATCTCCGGTGATATAGAGCTTTGCCGTCTCCGATTTTGCGAATAAAGTGCCGATCATCCTGTGCATCGATTCAGCAAATTCACCCAGTTCCAACATATCGCCTGCGACAAAAATGCCTCTTTTTTTCTTCTTTAAGAATCCAAGGGTATCGATGGCCGCCTTCATCGAATCCGGGTTGGCATTGTAGGTATCGTCAATGATTTGAATACCCCGAAGCGTCCGGACAACATTCATCCTTCCTGCAACAGGCCGAAAACTCTGAAGGCCCGCCCTAATCTCTTCAGCGGATAACCCGAGCCTATATCCGGAGGCCGCTGCTGACAGGGCATTTGACACCATAAATCTTCCCGCGGTCTTAAGATGGATGGAAACGGTTTCTTTGGGGAGGCAGAGCGTAAAATCGATTCCCTGATCTTTTTCCTTTACTGATCGGGCTGAAATGTCGGCTTTTTCGGAGAGACCAAAAAAGAGAACCTTAACCGCGATGCGTTCAGCCAATTTCATCACCCGATAGTCATCCGCATTCAAAAGGGCTGTTCCGTTTGGCTTGATCTTTTTTAAAAGCTCCTCTTTGGCAGAGATGACGCCGGCTATCGAACTGACCCCTTCAAGATGAGCAGAACCGATGTTTGTGATAACACCCACATCCGGCACGCAGATTTCCGAAAGGCGTTCAATCTCCCCCGGCCGGTTCATACCGAGTTCCAGAACCGCCCATTGATGACATTTTTTAAGGTTCAGAAGGGTCAGGGGAAGCCCGATTTCGTTGTTGTAACTTCCCCGACTTGACAAAGTGACAAAGCGTTGTTCCACCACGCCAGCGGTCATTTTACGGGTGGTCGTTTTCCCGTTTGAACCGGTGATGGCAATCACAGAAGCGTTTGCACGCCTCCGGTGAAACAGAGCAAGATCACCCAACGCTTTGATGGTGTCCTGTACGCCTACACAAACAATCCTGTTTTTCGTTTTTGGAAGGCGCGGCAGATCGCCGAACTTTTCCCCGTTGATTACCAGACCGGCGACCCCCTTTTTAAGAACGTCTAAAACGAAACTGTGGCCATCGTAAGAGTTTCCCCTGATGCAGATGAAAATTTCCGGCGGTGTGATATCTCTTGAATCAATAGAGATCCCGGTGAAGATATGGTCCGGATCTCCGGATAACAGATCGCCGCCGGTGGCTTTCAATATTTCCGTGGTTGTCCACGGTATTTTTTCAGTTACCTGCATGCTATTTATTGTCGACTGAATTGCTGATGAACTCGCAAAAAGCTCATATTGCTAATTTAATAAGATTTTCTCTGCCTCTGATCTGTCATCAAAAGAAATGGTTTTGTTCCCGACAATCTGATAATTCTCATGCCCTTTTCCTGCGATCAGCACCGTATCCCCAGGCAACGCGGCTAAAATCCCAAGATGGATAGCCTTTCTGCGATCGGGTTCGATGACATACCCTTTTTTCTCAAACCCTTGCTTTAAATCCGATCGGTTGTAATGGTGACGGAATGCTTTTTGGGTGCCGATACAAACCTGCCGGATAATCTCCATCGGTTCCTCGCTGCGTGGGTTATCAGATGTAACTACAGCAAGGTCACAAAGATTTCCGGCGATTTCGCCCATTTGGGATCGTTTCTCTCTGTCCCGGTCGCCACCGCAACCGAAGATGCAGATGATTCTGCCGTGGGCCGTCGATTTCAACGCAGACAGTACATTTTTCAATGCACCCGGGGTATGGGCATAGTCTACAAACACAAACTTACCCGATTCGTTTGGAATCCGTTCAAATCGACCCGGCACCGATTCCACGGTTTCAATTCCATTTTTAATGGTATTCAGTGGCAGCCTGAACGCAATACCGACCCCAACGGCACAGAGAATATTCTCAAGATTATAGGCCCCGATCAGCGGGGATTTAAAATGAAACAGGCCTTCGGGTGTAATAATTTCCCCCTTGATACCGTTTAAATCGGTTTTGAATGTTTTGTCCCGGATCAAATTATCCGGTGAATGACCGATGGTTACGCTGGAACCTGGAAATGTCTCCAGCAGGGATCTGCCCTTTTCATCATTGCAGTTGAAAACAGCTAAGGCACGCTCCTTTTTGGGACCACTTTGCAGTATCTCTGTAAAAAACCGTTGCTTTGCCATCCAATATCCTGCCATGTCTTTGTGGTAATCGAGATGATCCTGGCTAAAATTGGTAAACACGCCGACATCCACCCAACAATTGTCGACCCGAAAAAGATCCACGGCATGGGATGAAACCTCCATGACCACGTGGGTGATACGGTCTTTATCCATCTCCTTTAAAATTCTCTGGAGGTCTAAAGATTCCGGCGTTGTCATCGGGTTGGAAAATATTTTCCCGGAATAACGGTAATTGATTGTCCCGATAACACCGACATGAAACCCCGCTTTTGACAGGATGCTTTCTATCAGATAAGCCGTGGTGGTCTTTCCGTTTGTACCGGTAATGCCGATGATGTTAAGCGTTTCTGACGGATTATTGTAAAATTGACCGGCTATCGAAGCCAATACCCTTCGGGTATTTGCAACCTCGATACATATCGAATCCACTGCCACCGGTTTTTCTGTTACAACCGCATATGCTCCCCTGGCCAGTGCATCATCGATAAAATCATGACCGTCGGCTTTGAGGCCTTTTATCGCCACAAATAAACCTCCGGGCAAAACGTCCTGTGCCCTGTAGTGAATTGAGCTTATTTCAGGTGATTTGGTCCTGTCTTCGGTCCATCCGGTAACTCGAATCGGTGTAATCGTTTCGAGTAGATTCGAAAGTTTCACCCCGCTACCCTATTTTCCAGCCGTGCGGTCAGGGTGTCGGTTTTATTTTCAGGTACGATATTGAGATAGCTGAGGGTTTCCCGGATAATTTTTCTGAATGCAGGCGCCGCCACAGTTCCCCCATAGTGTTTCTTTTTCGGTTCATCTACCACAACTAAAACCGCAATTTTTGGTTTCTCAATTGGAGCAAATCCAACAAAAGAGGCAATATATTTTCCCCTGGCATAGGTGCCGCTTTTTCCGACTTTCTGAGCAGTCCCCGTTTTTCCACCAACCAAAAAATTCTCTAACGCAGCTTTAACACCGGTTCCACCGGGTTCAACCACCATCTGCATCATCTTTTTCAAATAGATCGCATTTTCTTTTGAAATGGCTTGTCTGACTTTTCGAGGATGAAAACTTTTTACGATCCGACCCCGGGAACTGGTGATGGCCTGGACAATGAAAGGCGCCATAAGCTGTCCTTCATTCGCAATTGCTGAAACAGCGGTAATCAGCTGGATAGCTGAAACCGAAATTCCCTGACCAAACGCAATGGCGCCGGCATCTATTTTCGACCATCGTTTAAAGTGGGTTAACCGGCCGGGGGTCTCTCCGGGAGAGTCAATTCCGGTTCTTTTTCCAAAACCAAATGCCTTTAAATTGTTGTAAAGCCTTTCCGGTCCTATTCTTTGGCTTACCTTGACAGCACCAATATTGCTCGAAAACTTAACGATTTCCTCCAGCGTGAGCCATCCATATGAATGGGTATCATTTACAGTGTTCCGGCCAATCCTGTATGCCCCGTTTTCACAAAAAAAGATGCTGTGCGGCGTAATTTCTCCGGTCTTGAGAGCACCGGCTGCCGTAAATATTTTCAGGGTTGAACCGGGTTCGAATGGATCGGTAATGGCCCTGTTTCTCCATGTCATCTTATTAAATTCTTTAAATGAGTTCGGATTGAAAAAAGGATAATGGGCCAGCGCCAATACAGCACCGGTTTCAGGGTCCATGACGATGGCGATTCCTGATTTTGCTGCATATTTTTTAACCGATTCAGCCAGGGCGCTTTCAGTTATGTATTGAATGGTCTGGTCAATCGTAAGGATAAGGTTCTCACCGGTGTAACGCGCATCGGCCCCATTTTCACCATCGAATTCACGACCGAGGGCATCTCTAACGATTTTAAACGTCCCACGGCTTCCTTCAAGATACGTGTTGTAGTAAAATTCGAGGCCCTCCAGACCATGTCCATCAAGACCTGAGAAACCGAGAATCTGCCCTGCCAAGGTTTTGTTGGGATAAAACCGGCGGCGCTCGGATATAAAACCTACGCCTTTCAGTTTGAGATTCTTTACGCGAAGGGTTTGTCTGGGGGAGGCCTGTCTTATAATCCAGACAAACGACCTTTTTGATTTCAATTTTCGGTAGACCGCCTTTCTGTTAACCGGCAGTTCCTTGGCAAGAATTTTTGCGATTTGGCCGGTTTTTTCAATTTGCCTGGGGTAAGCCGCTACAGATGGTAGATCGGTGCTAACCGCCATGGTTCTGAACTTGCGGTCATATATGGTTCCCCGCATGCCACGGGAAATGAACGACTTGTTATATTGATACGCCGCCCTTTGGGAGAGCTTTGTTCCGTAGAAGACCTGAAGGTAGACCGCCCGGGCCACAATGGTAGAAATGAAAAGACCAAATATCAACCCGACCATTGCGATACGCAGTTTCATCCGATGTTTCTGTTTATTTTTCATGGACCGCGATGATTTGTTCTGGTGTGGGAATGGTTAAATTGAATCGATGCTTCGCAATTTCCGAAAGCCGTTCAGGAGATCTCAGACGGGCGTACTCAACCTCCAGATTGTTTTGCAACGTTAAGAGATTCTGAAGTTTATCCCGTTTTTTTGAAATCTCATATCCAACCCTGACATTTTGGACCCGACACCAGGTGTAAAAAAAGAGCTCAGCAATAAATATGGACATCAAAAACATCCAGATACCTATAGCATGTTGCTTGCGGCTTTTTTTCTTTACGTTTCTGGTCATAGAATTTGTTCTTTTTTGTCAAAAACAGATTAAAGATGCGACCCGGCCCCCTTCAAATCGGTATTTTTTCCATCACCCTCAACTTCGCACTTCGGGCCATTGGATTTGCGCGCAATTCGGCCCCGGAGGGTTTGATCGCCTTTCGGGATAGTGCAACGGCAATTCGCTTTTTATCACAAACACACTTCGGAAAATCCGGCGGACATATACACCCTTTTTCCAGCTCCCTGATCCGGCGTTTCACAATGCGATCTTCCAGGGAGTGAAAAGATATGATGCAGAGCCGGCCCTTGTCGTTAAGATAGTTGACAGCATTTTTTATGAACCGATCAAGGTTTTCTAACTCTCGATTCACCTCAATTCTGATCGCCATGAACACTCGAGTGGCAGGGTGAATCCGTTGGAAAGACGATCCACTGGGAATGGCATCGAGCACGATCCGGGCCAATTGTCTGCTCGATCGAATTCTCTCCTGTCTCCTTGCTTTTACAATCTGCCTCGCGATTCGATGCGCCCAGCGTTCTTCCCCATATTCATGAAAAATTTTATTCAGGGCGCCCTCCTCCAATCGGTTGACAACTTCTTCCGCCGTCGGGCTCGAATCCTTATCCATACGCATATCGAGCGGTTCATCCCTTTTAAAACTGAACCCCCGCCCACTCGATTCGAGTTGATGAAGGGAAATGCCGAGATCGAGCAGAATTCCGTCAACCGCCGGAATATTCAATAGTGAAAGAACAGCTGCAAAATGGATAAAATTATCATGGAAAAGATGGGTATTTGCCGCAAACGGCTTTAAAACATTTTTTGCATTTTCGATTGCATCTTCATCTTGATCGATGCCGATCAGCATTCCGTCCGGGATAATTTTTTCCAGAATCGCCTTTGCATGACCTGCTCCGCCAAGCGTGCAATCGGCATAGATTTTTCCCCCGCGGCAATCCATGTATTGCAAGACCTCATTGACCATGACCGGGATGTGTTTGAAGCGCATCGGATCAGAGTCCTAATCGTGCGATTTCGTTCCTGACATCCTCCTCTTTCATATCTTTTTCCATACTCATATTCTCTTTTTCCCAGTTTTCGCGTGACCAGATTTCAAAATGATCGAGTACACCGACCAAAACGACCTCCTTTTCAATCACCGCGTAGAGCCGCAGGGCCGGTGGAATAAGAACCCTACCCTGCTTGTCACAGGAACATTCAAATGCACCGCCGATAAAAACCCTTCTGAAACGGCGTATGTTTCCGCTTTTCTCGGCCATTGATATGACCTTTGTTTCAATCTTTCCCCATTCTTCAAACGTATAGGCAAAAAGACTTCCGTCCAGTCTGGAAATCATAATTTTGTCAATCCCGCCGGTTCTGATCACATCGCGAAACCGCGATGGAATAACAAATCGACCCTTTGGATCAATTGTATGAAAGGAGGTTCCTCTAAACATCGTTTTCCTTTTATTCCACTTTACTCCACTATTTTTGAATTTAAATACAATTTTTTGTAAATGTCAAGAACAAAATATAAATTTTTTATATTTTTTATAATAATTCATAAAAGTTAAGAGAGTCAAGAAGATTTCATAAAAGGTGGAATAATGTGGAGGAATATCAAGAAATGAACTTCCCTATTGATCTTGGTTTCTTTTTATGGAATATTAATTATTATGAAAAAAGACAAGCAACCCGAATCACAACTGGGCATGGATTGGGAAAATCGTACGCTTTGCAGCGATGAGAGCTGTATCGGTGTGATCGGCGCCGACGGCCGGTGCAAAGAATGTGGAAAACCGTTAAACCAGGAACCGGGGAAAGAGAGTTCGGACCTGTCGGAAGAATTGGATAATGAAGATCGGCTTTTCGAGGACGATTCTTCATCCATGGACGAAAATTCAACGGCACCGGCAGATACTGACTGGGAAAACCGCACGCTTTGCAGTGACGAGAGCTGTATCGGTGTGATCGGAACCGACGGCCGGTGCAAAGAATGTGGAAAACCGTTTGAGAACACGTAATCTATTTAAAAAAACCACCCATTGAATTTGAATATTGAAAAATTTGAAGGCCCTGAAAAGAAGCTCGATATCATACTTTTCTCCCCCCGTTCCGATCTTCGTTCCAATAGAGACGGCAAGTGGCAAAAAGTGGTAAATTCGAGCGGGTCCCGGATCCTCAGTTCCATATCAACGGATGATCTCGATGCCTACCTCCTGTCTGAATCGAGCCTTTTCGTATGGAATAACCGCATCCTTATGATAACCTGCGGGAAGACCTCTCTGATAAATGCGCTTCCGAAAATCCTTGATCTGATTGACGGGGCGCCGGTGGCGCTTGTTTTTTATGAACGAAAAAAATCGAACTTCCCACAGGAGCAGCCGTTTAGTTTCAAAGACGAGGTCAAACGCCTCATCCGCTTGTTCCCGGGAAAGAGCTACAGGCTTGGATCGGCCGAACATGACCATATCCACGTTTTCTTTTGGACCCATCCAAACGCAAAGCCCGAAAAGAATATTACCCTGCAACTTTTGATGCATGACCTCGATCCTTCTTTCACAGCATCAGTTTGTGCAGAAAAAAAAAAGGCCATGGACCTGGATGTGGCGTGTTCCGGTTTTGAAAATTTTTTCCCTTTAATCGAGCGCGACAGCCATTTCTTTTCTCCCTACGGGTATTCCCTCAATGGACTCTTAAAAACCAATTATATCACGGTACATATTACCCCGCAATTAAACGGATCCTATGCCAGTTTTGAAACGAATATTATTCAGGATGATTATACACCACTGATCAATGAGATCATCGACCTGGTGAAACCGGAAAAATTTTCATTAATTTTATCAACCCGTATGGCGCAGGATGCCCCCCGGTTTCATGCCACCCTTGCCGCCGGCATGGCAAACCGACGAATAACGGAAAAAAGCCGATATGAATTTGACTGTGGCTATAGACTGACATTTTTTAGCGAGGTTGAAGGAATAGAGAAAAGGTAATCGACCTTCGAACCTTTCGCGGTCATTGTCTGGCCGGTTAAGTAAGGATAGAAGGGTGTAAATTAAAAAAAAACGGGAAATTCCGGTGAAAAAAAAGATGGGTCTGCCACGGTGACGTCCTCGGTGGAACGAATAAAAACGATCGCTCAAAAACGGTTTGGATCTTCAAAGGGAAGCCATGACTGGGACCACACCTTACGGGTATACCGGCTGTGTGAACATATTGGCAAAGCTGAAGCCGTCGATATGGAAGTGCTCCTCATTGCGGCCCTTTTGCATGATATCGGAAGAGAATCCCCGGATTGTTCAAACGGCAAAATGTGTCACGCAAAAAAAGGTGCTGAGATCGCACGGCTCATTATCAAACCGCTTCCTCTTGATAAAAAACAAAAACAAAATATTTTGCACGCGATAAGATCTCATCGATTTCGCAGCACCTGTTTGCCTGAGACCCGGGAGGCAAAGGTACTGTTTGATGCGGATAAACTCGACGCCATCGGTGCTGTTGGGGTGGCCAGGGCGTACTTATTTGCCGGAGAAGTGGGAGCTATGCTCCATAATCCGGACATCGACATTGAGAGAGCTGAGCCGTATTCCAGGGAAGATACCGGTTTCAGGGAATTCAAAGTCAAACTCTCCAAGATCAAAGAGAGGATATTAACCAAAGAAGGCAAAAAACTGGCAGAAAAACGCCATGCATTCATGGAAACGTTCTTTAAACATTTTAAAGAGGAATATGAAGGAGTGAGGTAGAGGTCATGGGGAAGAATATCGTTGAAAAAATTGATGATCTCGTGGATGTCAGACATATCCTGATCAGTGTTTCAGATAAAATGGGACTCGACAATTTTATACCGCGCTTGCGCAAGATAAAACCTGGGGCATTCATTTATTCGACCGGTGGTTCATACAACACAATAAAGTCGATACTGGGCAAAGCAGGATCAACCTGTCTGCGGCAAGTTTCTCAGTACACCGGACAACCGGAAACCCAGGGAGGGCTGGTTAAGACGCTCGATTTTAAGATATATCTCGGACTGTTAACCGAGCGGTACAATGAGGATCACCAGGCGGATCTGCGCAGAACCGGTGCCGTATCCATCGATATGGTCATCGGAAACCTTTATCCTTTTAAGGAGACGATTTCAAAGGAGGGGGTGACGGTTGAAGAGGCCAGGGGAAATATTGATATCGGGGGGCCCTGTATGATCCGGGCTGCGGCCAAAAACTTCATCCGGGTCGCATCGGTGGTTGACCCCAAGGATTACGATACGATTTTATCCGATATGACGACACACAATGGATCAATATCCCTTCAACTCCGTTTTCAACTGGCTAAAAAGGCTTTCGATCATACAGCGGCCTATGACAGGACCATTGCAGATTTTTTGGCTGGCCAATCGATTGCAGATGCGAGGAAATGTTATCAGAACTAACGGTTTTATTTCGGTTATTGCTTTTACAGGTGTATGATTTGTCCAGACCGAAAAAGGAGATCACATGGCAAAAGATCTAAAAAAAATGTATAAAACCATAATGGACGACCACTTTCCACCCCGTATGGAGATCGCTTTTGCAGGAAAAGGCAAAAGGCAGACACTCTATTATGAAAAGGTCTCATGGACCATCGATAACATCCAGAAGGGGTTAAGATATGGTGAAAACCCAGGCCAGGAAGCCGCGCTCTACCGATTGATCAATGGAAACCTTGTCCTGGGAGAAACCGATACCATACGGCCGGGAAAATATTTAGCATCCGATATTGAACTTCTCCAGTCGGGGAAACATCCCGGAAAAACCAATCTGACCGATGCTGACAATGCCCTGAATATCTTAAGGTATTTTACCGATCGGCCGGCTGCGGTTATCGTAAAACACAACAACCCCTGCGGAGTGGCACGATCCGATTCACTTGAAGATGCATATACTAAAGCAAATTTGGCAGACCGGGTAGCTGCTTTTGGGGGCTGTATTGCTGTTAACCGCCCTGTGGACAGGGCGACAGCCGAAGCCATATGCAAACAATATGCCGAAGTGGTGGTTGCGCCTGATTACGAAGAAGGTGTGATGGACATCTTCGAGCGGAAAAAAAATCTGCGGGTGATCCGAATTAAAAATATCTTCCGTCTGCAAACCTTTGTGGGGAAAAACTATGTGGAATTCAAAAGTTTAATCGACGGCGGTATTATCGCCCAATGGTCTTTTGTGCCGTCCGCCCGTTCTTCAGCGGATCTCCATCTGGCAGAATGTGAATATAAAGGAAAACAATATCGCATCAAGCGTGAACCCACAAAACAAGAGTATGAAGATGTGTTGTTTGGATGGCTTGTGGAATCGGGAGTCACTTCAAACTCCGTTATCTATGTGAAAAACCAGGTCACAGTGGGCATCGGTACCGGCGAACAGGACCGGGTTGGGGTGGCAGAGATTGCCCGGGACAAAGCGTATCGAAAACTTTCCGATCGGTACTGTTTTGAAATCCATGGTATACCGTACAACGACCTGAAAGATATCGAAAAGAAAAAAGCCATCGACCGGCGGGTGCGCATTGAAAAGGGGGGACTGATCGGTACCGCCATGGTAAGTGATGCATTTTTCCCCTTTAGAGACGGGGTGGATGTGGGCATCCGGGAAGGGATCACATCCATCGTTCAGCCGGGCGGGTCAGAAAACGATTATCAATCCATTGAGGCATGTAATGAAGCAGATGTAACGATGGTCTATACCGGGCAAAGGAGCTTTAAACACTGATTTTTGTTATCTTTTACATCCCTTTTAACCTACAACCCGGTAGCCATCGACCAAACAAAAGACAGCATCCCCGATAAAACAAAATGGGTATCGACCAAAAACTCCAACCGTATACCCGGAAGCATGTACCCCTGTTCATGGGAGGAAAAAACAATAAAGAAAATAACAGGGTAGGTAAGGAAGACAAACCCAAGGCTGGTTGTCAGATGAAATACAGTCGATAGGAGTAATATAATAAAACTTAGGATCAGCATCGATTTCAAAAGGCGCATGGTCTTCTTTTCCCCCAAGATTATCGGAATCGTCTCCTTTCCCACAATCTGGTCCCCCTGCATATCGAGAATATCAAAGAAAGCGGTTCGGGCAAATACCATTGCAGTTGTCCACAGAAACACCAAAACGGATCCGAAATCCATATAATTTGATACAGATACCGCTGGCAATACGACCGTAACGATTCCCCAGGCCAGCGCGATTAGGATGGTCTTTGAGCCGGGGATGTCCCTTATGCCTTTATACGTGCCGCCGGTAAACCCGGTGGGAAATAGCCGTAAATTGTATGAAAGGCCGAGGATACTCATGATAAGTAGGATCAAAAAGGTGATTAACCCCATGCCGAAGGCAACGATGAGGCCCAAACCCCCTGAAACGATGGCAAGAAAGATCAAAAAATTTTTATGATCTGCATAGAAGGAAGCCCGATCAGGTTCATTGTACCGATCGGCTTTTTGGCCGGTTAAATTATTAAGAATATGCATCGATTGGATATAGAGGACAGAAATGAACATGTGAGAAAAATAATGTTGAACACCCTGAAGTTTTGAACAGGCATAGCTCAGACTCCCGGCGCCGAGGGCCACATAGGTGCTGGTCAGAAGTAAATTCCGCTGAAACGTAAACAAAAACCTTCGCCAGCTTTTTCCTCTGGTTATCGGTAATGACTCAATCGCCCGGTAAATTCTTTTTAAAACCCAATTCGGCGTAGAGGCGCCCGCGGTTATTCCGATCGATTGGCATTTTGTCAGGGCGTCATCAAGGTCTGATTCTTTCTCTACGTGATAGGCAGGTTTTCCGGTCTCTTTTGCGATCTCGACCAGCCTCCGGGTGTTTCCACTGGTATGCCCGCCGACAACAACGATGCTATCGACCGAATCTGCAAGACGACGAACTTCTGTCTGTCGTCTCTCGGTGGAATCGCAGATGGTATTAAAAACCTTATAATGCGGGTATCTGTGTGTGGCCCACCGCTTTACTTTTTCAAAAAAAAATGTACTTTGAGTAGTTTGGGCCACAATAATCGCCTGATCAAAAGCCGGAAGGCCATCTAGATCTTTAAGGCTGTCAACCGCATACCCTTTTTCCTTAGCATAACCGAGCAATCCGGTAACCTCCGGATGATTCCGGTCTCCGATGATGATAGATGCGAACCCTTTGCCGGCGTGCTTTTTGATGATGGTCTGAACCCTGATGACGCGGGGACAGGTTGCATCGATAACGGAAAAACCCGCCCTTTCAAGTGTTTCCTTTGTTTTGGGCGGAACACCGTGAGCCCTGATCAAAACGGTGCCGGATCCGTAATCGGGGATATCTTTTAGAACAGTTATACCTTTTTCTTCTAAAAGCTTTAAGACCTGTGGGTTGTGTATGAGGGGACCAAAGGTAAGGATCGGCTGGTCTTGTTCACCGGGTGCCTCCAGAGCCATTTCAACCGCCCTCCGAACACCCATACAAAAACCTGCTGTTTTAGCGAGAAATATTTTCATTCAATCTATGATGGACTCGCAAAAAGTCATTTGCGAACGTCTTTGAGCATTTTGGGATAAAGCGTTTTG
>CAZSON010000067.1:0-13519 GCA_964608375.1 uncultured Desulfobacter sp.
CTTGCAGCTTTTTCAACCGTGAACCGATAACTGTAAACTGTGAACGGTTACTCCAATCCTTTGCTGTTATTCTTTTAACCTCTCTTGGCATGTTTTTTATGCAACGTTAGGGTTCACGGATGAAATCTACGGCTTTTTTTAACCGCGATATCACACGATCTTTTCCGAGAATCTCGATAATTTCAAATATCCCCGGACTGGCGGTTTTTCCGGTGAGAGCGACCCGCACCGGTTGAGCGATTTTTCCCAGCTTTAGCCCCGTCTGCTCCATCACGGCCAGAAATGCCCCCTCAAGAGCCTTTTCCTCAAAACGATCAAGGGCCTGAAGTTTTTGAATTAATAATTGAATTGAAGGCAGCGTGGCGGGTTTAAGAAATTTTTTTGCCGCTTTGTCATCGTACGAAATCTCATCCTTAAAATAAAACAGGGCGTCTTCAGCCATCTCTTTAAGGGTTTTGCTACGTGCATTAAGGGTTTTAATAACGCTTTCGATAAACGGTGACGGTTGTATGTCGTATCCGTGGGCTTTTAGAAAAGGTGACAAACGGTTTACAAGCAGGATAGGAGGCACCGTTTTAATATGGGCTGCATTCAGTGCCAGAAGTTTTTCCCGGTCAAAAACACCCGCAGACTGACCGATGTTGTGGAGGGTAAATTTCTCAATCAGTTCCTCGCGGGTAAAAAATTCCTGATCGCCATATGACCATCCAAGACGGACCAGGTAGTTTAAAAACGCATCCGGGAGGTACCCCATTTCTCTATATGCCAGCACGGACATTGCACCGTGCCGTTTGCTCAAACGGGTTCGATCGCTTCCAAAGACCATCGGAACGTGGCCGAAGGAGGGGAGTGGAGACTTCATGGCCCGATAGATCAAAATCTGCTTTGGCGTATTCATCACATGATCGTCACCGCGGATGACCGTATTGATTTTCATCGTTATATCGTCGACGACAACGACAAAATTGTATGTGGGTGTGCCATCGCTCCGCGTAATGATAAAATCGTCCAGTTCGTTATTTTGGAAAATGATATTTCCTTTAATCATGTCTTTCAAAACCGTAGTCCCGGTTCTTGGCGATCTGAACCGGACGACCGCGTCTTCACTGCTACCAAGTTCTTTCTCCCGGCATGTGCCATCATATCGGGGTTTGCCACCGGATGCCATCGCTTTTTCTCTCATCTCTTTCAGCTTTTCAGGAGAGCAGGTGCAGTAGTACGCATCACCGGACTCAAGAAGTTTTTCAACATATTTTCTGTAAATGGCAAACCGGTCGGATTGGAAAAAAGGGCCTTCATCCCAATCAATTTCAAGCCATTCGAGCGCTTCGAATATGGCATCGATCGACTCCCGCGTCGAACGCAGACGGTCGGTATCCTCGATCCTTAAAACAAACTTACCCTTCATGTGGCGTGCATAGAGCCAGTTAAATAGAGCGGTCCGTGCCCCGCCCACATGAAGATATCCTGTGGGACTGGGCGGAAAACGGGTGACAATCAGGTTATTTTTCACTTTACTTACTCCGAGAGAGTTGATATGAGTAATTAGAAAAGCAGTTCATTTTTTAAAGCCGATTTTCGGGAGCGTTATATATCGCCTGCACGCTCCCAAAATCGATTGTACTAAAGGTGGTCCGGCTTATTTATCACCGATTAAATGTATAATTATTTAATGATATCAATTAGATAAATAATATTACCAAAACAGTGTCAGTACAATAAGCCCCTAAATAACACAACGATGTTCAGAGTACAAGTTAGGTCAAAAAAAAAACAGATAAAAATCTTGACAATTGATTTGATATAAATTACTAGATGCAAACTTTTATTAATAAGTAGTTCTAAAGATGTATATATAATATATTCAGTTAGTTAGGAGATTGCTCATGGCTGTTCCAAAACGGAGAACATCTAAGTCAAGACGAAATAAACGGCGAACCCACCAAAAACTGACAGCGCCGAACTTAACGACATGCGCCAAGTGCGGAGAAGCGAAGCTTCCGCATCATGTCTGCCCGAACTGTGGTACATACAGGGGCAGAAGTTTTATGGAAACCGAAGATTAAGCATACAGGCGGGGTAGATTGAGAAATGGCAGGATCGGGAGTTGAAACCGGTACAGCTTTAAAGGGATTGGACGCAGAGTCAAGACAGATGGTCATTGACACTGTTCGACAGCTCAGGGAACGGCTTTTGACAAAAGAGATAATTTCCGAGTTTGATAAAAAGGAGATTTTTCCGGAGGAGACAATCCGAAAAATGCTAGGCCCGGACATCGGGTTACAACTTCTTTTTATCCCTGAAGCCTATGGGGGGATGGGCGGTGGCGCGCTCGATTGCTGCGTGGTGACCCGTGAAATGTCAAGGATATGTCTTGGCATTGCGACCGCCTTTTTTGCCATCCAGCTCGGTTCTGATCCACTTGTGGTCGGTGGTACCGAAGAGCAGAAATCAAAATGGCTCGGCGCTATTGCCGAAGGAAAAACCCTGGTGGCTTACGCGGTAACCGAACCGAATGCAGGCAGCAATGTTGGAGCGCTCAAAACAAAGGCGGACCCGGTCCGCAGCGAAGCCGGTGAAATCACCGGATATAATATAAACGGGACCAAGCAGTTCATTTCCACCGGAGCATATGCCGATTTTATTACCCTTTTGGCAAAGACCCCGGAAGGGCCGACCTTTTTTGTTGTTGAAAAAGATGCAGAGGGCTTTGATCGCGGAAAAGGTGAAGAAAAACACGGCATCCGCGCCTCCAACACCTCTCCACTTTCCTTTACAGATGTCTTTGTTCCGGCTCAAAATTTGATCGGCGGTATTCCCGGAAAGGGGTTGGCGCAATCAAACAAAGTCTTCGGTTATACCCGTCTGATGGTCGGCGCCATGGCACTGGGCGCCTCTGACGCTGCAATGAAAATCGTCATTTCCTATGCAAAGGAGAGAATTCAGTTCGGCTCACCCCTATCGGAAAAGCAGGGGTACACCCACAAATTAATCGTGCCGAATATAGTCAGGATCGAGGCCGCAACCGCCTATATTGAAGAAATCGCGCATCGGCTGGATGCGGGTGAACAAGACCTGCAGGTTGAGGGTTCCATTGCAAAGCTATTTGCCACAGAATCTGCTAACAAAACGGCTGACGACGCCATGCAGGCTCTTGGCGGCTATGGATACATCAACGAGTTTGAGGTTGAAAAGATTAAAAGGGATGTCAAAATCACCTGCATTTACGAAGGGACCAGCGAGATTCAACAGAACATCATCTCAACATTTCGATGGAAAAAAACCCGCAAAACCAAGGGCGAGTATTACAACAGTATCGCCCTGGAAATGGAAACACTGAATCGAACGTTAAAAGATGCAGGATGTCGCTTTTATCAATTGGTCGCAAATGCGCTTAACGAGGTCATCACGCTGGCCCATGAAAACAGATTAACTCGAAAACAGTATATCATGTTTGCACTGGCGGACATGATCACTCATCTTGAGATCGGCGTCAGCCTGGCGCGAAAGGCCTCGAAACTGACGAAAGCCCGGAGCGGTGAAGCGGAAAAGATCACCCTGATGTCAAGAGTATTTTCAAATGAAGTGTCCCGGCTGATGATTGAAAATGTACCAAAAATCCTGATCGGATCAGGCGTATTTGATAAAAAAACGATTGATGATTTTATCAAAACGATCTCATATCATCAACTGCTGGACAGCTTTCACGACCTGATCGGTGACATGGATCGGGTTGCGGATATTATATTTGAGAGGTAATCATGTCAGATCAAGAAAAACGCACCGTGGTCGTTACAGGTGGCTCACGGGGGATTGGACGGGCTATCTGCCTGGCTTTGGCCGGTCAGAATACAAAAGTCTATTTTAACTATTTTTCGCCCACAGACCCGGCTGGCGAAAAAGCGGCTGCCGATGAGACCGAAAGCCGGGTCGCTGATTCCGGTGGTGTAGCAGCCGGGAGTTCCATGAATGTAATGGTGGAGGAAGAGGTCACCTTTTTTTTCAAAAACATACTGGCGGAAACCGGGAGAATCGATGTTTTAGTTAACAACGCAGGGATTACCAGGGACAAGCTTCTGCTCCGTATGAAGGAGAACGAATGGGACGATGTGATCAACATCAATTTAAAGGGTCCATTTCACTGTACCAAAGCAGCTGCCAGGGCCATGGTGAATCAACGGCAGGGCCGGATCATTAATATTGCATCGATTGCCGGAGTTACCGGCAATATAGGGCAGGCCAATTATGCCGCATCAAAGGCCGGAATCATCGGCTTGACAAAAACTTCGGCAAAAGAACTGGCCCAGCGAGGTATTACGGTCAATGCGGTCGCGCCGGGTTTTATTGACACCGACATGACCGCAGCGCTTCCGGACAAGGTAAAAGAGACCATGCTGAGCCAGATTCCGCTGGGACGTCCCGGAAGACCGGAAGATGTGGCGGAGGCCGTTGCATTTCTCGCTTCTACAAAGGCATCATACATCACGGGACAGGTGATTCACGTCAGTGGGGGTATGTATATTTAATAAGGAGGAAAATCGTATGTCGCTTGAGGACAAAATTAAAAAAATTATTGCAGAAAAATTAGGTGTAGATCTCGATGAAATTATACCCAAAGCATCGTTTGTCGATGATCTCGGTGCAGATTCGCTCGACCTAGTTGAACTGATCATGTCGATGGAAGAAGAATTTGATATCGAAATTTCCGATGAAGATGCTGAAAAACTTTTAACTGTCAAAGACGCTACGGAGTATGTCGTTAAACATTCGTGATGGTTATCTGTTAATCGTCGCTCCGTGTCCTTTTTATATACAAGGAAAAAATATTGTCTAACAGGCGGGTCGTAATCAGTGGTATGGGTCTTATCACACCTCTTGGCATCGGCGTTGATGAGACATGGCGTGCGCTGTGCGCCGGAAAGTCAGGAATTGGGGAGATAACCCGGTTCGATACGTCTGATTTTCAAACCAAGATTGCCGGAGAGGTCAAAGATTTTCACCCAGAAGATTTTCTGACCCAAAAAGATGCCAGACGGACAACAACCTTTATCGCCTATGCCGTTGCTGCCACCCGGATGGCCCTGCAAGATTCCGGTCTGGTGATCGATCAATCCAATGCGGATCGGGTCGGTGTGTTTACAGGATGCGGATTAGGAGGTCTTGCTTCCCTGGAGGAAACAAACAGAATCCTCGAAACGAAGGGTCCGAATCGTGTAAGCCCCTTTTTTATCCCGATGATGATCGGGAACATGGCGGCAGGAATGATTTCAATTCAGTTTGGCGCCAGGGGCCCTAACGCCTGCATGGCAACGGCCTGCGCAGCCGGTTCACATTCGATCGGCGATGCGTTCAAGCTTGTGCAAACGGGCAGAGCAGATGCCATGATTTCAGGAGGGGTCGAGTCGGTCATCACGCCTTCGTGCATCGCAGGGTTCAACGCTATGAAAGCCCTGTCCACACGAAATGACGCCCCTCAGAAAGCATCCCGGCCCTTTGATCGGGACCGCGATGGTTTTGTTGTGGGTGAAGGAGGCGGCATCGTTATTCTCGAAACCCTTGAAGCGGCGAGGGAGCGAGGGGCTCACATTTATGCTGAAATATGCGGATACGGGATGACCGGAGACGGATATCACATGACCGCCCCTTCGCCTGATGGTGAGGGTGCAGCAAGATGTATGCTGGCGGCGATAAATGATGCCGGGATCACCTACAAACAGATCGACTACATCAATGCCCACGGTACCTCTACTCAAATGAACGACCTGTACGAAACCCGGGCGATGAAAACCATATTCAAAGAGCAGGCGCATTTAATACCGATCAGTTCAACCAAATCGATGACCGGTCATCTCCTCGGGGGCGCCGGCGGGATTGAAACCGTTTTTACCGCTTTAACCATCGATGAGGGGGTCATTCCATCGACCATCAATCTTGATAATCCGAGCGAAGAGTGCGATCTCGATTATGTTCCGCACGTTTCCCGCAAGAAAGATGTCGAATTTGCCATGACCAATTCCTTTGGTTTCGGCGGAACCAATGGTAGCCTGGTTCTTAAAAAATGTCGGATATAATCGGCCCGGATGAATTTTTACTCCCGGATAAAAAATTACCTGTCAGAAGCCTTGCCTGTAAAAACCATACTGAACTGCACAAACGAGCGGATTGACCACAGCCTGTTGAAAAAACGATACTTTTTCTCTTGCTGAAAATAAAATACGGCTATATTTTAAAAGGTTATGCGAATATCTTTATTTTACAACCTTTTAACTCGGCGGGAATGATAAAATGGACGAACATATAAAATCGGTTTTGATCGGGTGCGATCATGCCGCCTATGGTTTAAAAGAAAAGATAAAAATGTATCTTAATGAAAAAAAAATCGGTGTAGAAGATATTGGAACCTTTGGCACGGATTCGGTCGATTATCCCGATTTTGCAGCCAGGGTCGCATCGCCTGTTTCAAAAGGAGAATATGATCGTGGCATTCTCATGTGCGCAAGCGGAATCGGCATGTCGATCGTTGCCAATCGATTTGTAGGCGTCAGGGCAGCGCTTTGCAATGATCTCTTTTCAGCAACCCTGAGCAGACAGCACAACGATGCCAATATTCTGGTTATGGGAAGTCGGATCATCGGTGAGGGACTTGCCAGGGCGATAGTTCATACCTGGCTGCAAACACCTTTTGACGGGGGACGGCACCGGCTCAGAATAGAAAAAATCGACCCGATCACGAAAACATCTATTGAGGATCGTTAATTATGAGGCAGAATAAAGATTGACAGTCTCGTAAAAAGTCATTTGCGAACGACTTTGAGCATTAAAATGGTCATTTAGAGAGCAATATGGACTTTTTACGAATTCATCAAGATTGCAAATATAGAGAGTCGATAAATGCCGGGTGAAGAAAACCGACCGTCATGGGAAGCCTATTTCATGGATATTGCCGCTCTGGTGGCCAAACGATCCACCTGCCTGAGAAGGATGGTTGGGGCGGCGGTGGTAAAAAATAAACGGATCCTCGCCACCGGGTACAATGGCGCACCAACCGGTATCCGGCATTGCATTGAGGTCGGTTGTCTTCGCCAGCAGATGAATGTGGCCTCAGGAGAGCGGCATGAACTCTGTCGTGGTATCCATGCCGAACAAAATGCCATCATTCAGGCTGCATTTCACGGTGTTTCCATAAAGGACGCCAGTCTCTTTTGTACAAATCTGCCATGTTCCATATGTGCCAAAATGATCATCAATGCCGGCATTAAGAAAATCTATTACAGGGACGGGTATGCAGATCTGATGTCGACTGAAATGTTGGCTGAAGCAGGCATTGAAGTCATTCTATTTAATCGTACTCATCGGAGGGGAGATTGATGAAGTGTCCATTTTGCGGAAAACTTGACAACAAAGTCGTCGATTCCAGGCTGACCAAAGATGGAGATGTAATCAGGAGACGGAGGGAATGCATCATTTGCGGAAGACGCTTTACCACCTACGAGCATATCGAAGAAATTCCGATTATGATTATCAAGAAAGATGGTCGCCGTGAAGTCTTTTCACATGATAAAGTCTACACCGGCATGAAAAAAGCCTGCGAAAAACGGGACATCAGTATCAATGTCATCGAAGAATTTGTCGATGAGCTTGAGCGGGATCTTAAGGAAACAGGAGAAAAAGAAATCCCATCACGGACCATCGGTGAAAAAATGATGACAAAACTCCAGGAAATAGATGATGTCGCCTACGTTCGATTTGCGTCGGTATACCGGGAGTTCAAGGATGTAAACGATTTTGTCGCTGAACTAAAAAGCCTTTTGAGCGAGCGGTAAATGGGTGAACCCAAATTGGCGGGTAGCTCTGCTATGGATGATAAACATTTTATGGAAATCGCACTTGCGCTTGCAAAAAAAGGAGAAGGCTATACCTCGCCCAACCCGATGGTCGGTGCTGTAGTTGTAAAGGGCAAAACGGCTGTCGGAAAAGGTTTTCACAAAGCAGCCGGGGAAGATCATGCCGAAGTAGTGGCAATTAACAACGCCGGTTTTTATGCAGATGGCGCTACCTTATATGTGACGCTTGAGCCCTGTAATCACATCGGGCGGACAAATCCATGCACTGAAAAAATTTTGGAGGCGGGGATCAGCCGCATGGTGGTGGCGATGAAAGACCCGAATCCGGATGTTGTGGGTGGGGGAATCACTTATTTAAAAAAAAAAGGCGTCTCCGTATCATTGGGCGTGTGTGAAAATGAGGCCAAAAGACTAAATGAAGCATTTATCAAATATGTTAGCACCAAACGTCCGTTTGTGACCATAAAGTGCGCGTCAACACTGGATGGTCGCATCGCAACGCGAACCGGCGATGCTAAATGGGTTTCCGGTAATGCATCGAGAAAATTTGTTCACCGGTTGCGCCATCAGGTCGACGGTATTATGGTGGGTGTTGAAACGATAAAAAGAGATAATCCCCATTTGACAACTCGACTCGATGGAAAAAAAGGCCTTGATCCGATGAGGGTCATTCTGGATACGTATCTTTCAGTTCCTGAAAATGCAAACGTGTTGTCGACCGGTTCAGCGTCTGGTACCGTTATTGTGACAGGAAAAACCGAGCCTGATCCAACCACGGCGAGGAAACAAGCCAAATTAGAAAAAAGGGGTTTCAGGGTGATTGAATCACCGGTTAAAGACGACTGGATCGATCTGGATCTCCTGATGGATCGCTTAGGAGCCATGGGGCTGACAAGCCTTTTGATTGAAGGCGGGAGTCGTGTGATCGGATCTGCGCTTTCATCGGGCATCGGGGACAAAATACTGTTTTTTTACGCTCCCAAAATTCTTGGCGGTGATGATGGCTTTCCCATTTGCAAGGGGACGGGGCCGGCATCGATGTCCGGGTGTATACCGGTAAAAAATATCAGCGTTCATCGTTTTGAAAATGATGTCATGATCGAAGGATATATCGGGGCGGAGTAACCGATAAAACAAAGTTCATCCCCATGAGGTCATTTTGCGGATTTTTTTGAAGGTGCTGTCTGAGAAATAATGAAAATTTGATTAGGAAGTCATAAATGTTTACCGGAATTATTGAAGGACTCGGCACCATCACCACGATAAAACCTTTGGGCCCGGCCAAAAGATTTATCATTGACGCCGATTTCATCCTTGAGAAAACCCGGGTTGGAGACAGCATAGCTGTAAATGGGGCCTGTCTGACGATTGTGGGGATTTCAGGAAAGCGTTTTGAAGTTGATTTATCCCCGGAAACCTTATCAAAGACGACCTTTTGCCGGGTAAAGGCCGGAGAACGGATCAACATTGAACGTGCGCTTAAACTTTCTGACCGAATTGATGGACATCTTGTTTCAGGACATATCGATGGCATTGGCATTATTCAAAAGCGGGAAGCCCTGGGGAATTCAATCCGAATCACCGTCGCTGTTTCAGAAACTCTTTTAAGGTATATGATACCCAAAGGATCGATTGCCGTAGATGGTATCAGTTTGACCATCAATAGGTGCGCGGAGAACGGTTTTGATGTCAGCATCATTCCACACACGGCAAAACTAACGACAATCGGGTTTAAAAAAAATGGTGATTCGGTCAATATCGAAACAGACATGGTCGGAAAATATATTGAGCGCTTTATGATGGACAAAACCGATCGAACCGAGCAACAAAAAACCGGGAAATTGCCCATCGATTTAGATTTTATGGAAAAGACCGGTTTTCTCTAATCGGAACTGATTGATGCATTTTTGTTCATTTTTATTTATTGCCAACAAAGGAGATATCTACATAACATGCCACTGATAACGATTGAAGAGGCGATTAAGCGAATAGGAAAAGGCCGTATGGTCATCCTGGTTGATGATGAAGATCGGGAAAATGAGGGTGACCTGACAATGGCTGCTGAAAAAGTGACTCCGGCCGATATTAATTTTATGGCAAAATATGGGCGGGGGCTTATCTGCCTCACGATGACACGGGAAAAGATCGATACGCTCGATCTTCCGCCGATGGTGAACAACAACACATCCCGGTTCCAAACCGGTTTCACTATATCCATAGAGGCAAGATGCGGGGTGACCACCGGAATCTCTGCAGCCGACCGTGCTACCACCATACTTACGGCGGTGGCAGATGATGCCAAACCGACTGATCTGGTCAGACCTGGACATATCTTCCCCCTTCGGGCCAAAGACGGCGGCGTTACGGTGCGGGCGGGTCAGACTGAGGGCTCGGTCGATCTGGCCCGTCTCGCCGGTTTAAAACCTTCGGGGGTGATTTGTGAAATCATGGATGAAGACGGTACCATGGCTAGAATGCCGGCCCTGGAAAAATTCGGCAAAAAACATGATATCGGAATCTGCGCCATTGCGGATCTTATCGAATATCGGATGAGAACTGAGTCGTTCGTGCACCGGGCTGCCGAAACAGTTATTCCCACCGCCTATGCCGGTGAGTTTAAATCAATCGTATTTGTCAGCGATGTGGATGAGCTGCTTCATATCGCAATGGTAAAGGGTGATATCGATTCGGAGAAACCTATTCTCGTACGGGTTCATTCAGAGTGCCTAACCGGAGATATTTTCGGTTCACTCCGTTGTGACTGTGGCGATCAGTTGCACAAGGCAATGGAAATGATGCAAGATGAAGGGTCTGGGGTTCTTTTGTACATCCGGCAGGAAGGAAGAGGAATTGGGCTGGTAAATAAACTGAAGGCTTATGCCCTGCAGGATAAGGGGCTTGATACGGTCGAAGCAAATGAAAAACTCGGCTTTGAGCCCGACCTGAGAAATTATGGTATTGGCGCACAAATTCTGACCGATCTCGGGGTCAGAAAAATGAGGCTTCTGACCAATAATCCTAAAAAAATAGTCGGGCTTGAGGGATATGGACTCAGTGTTGTTGATCAGGTGCCGATTGAGATAGAACCAAATGAATATAACCGTTGTTATTTAAAGTGCAAGGAACTCAAAATGGGGCATCTGCTGAATATCGATGCAGCTCCTTAAGGTTTGGGGGCCCCAAAATGATCATTTAGAGAGCAATATGCTCTTTTTACGAACTCATCATTTTTAAGACACTGATTAAAATTTTTCATTATCATTAGACGTTTCGATTGAGATGAGGAGGAGAATAGATGCCAAAAATTCTTGAGGCTAACCTGAACGCCAAAGGCAAAAAATTTGCATTGGTGGTCAGCCGGTTCAATGATTTCATTACCGACAGGCTGGTTTCCGGAGCCGTTGATGCCCTGGTACGCTGTGGTGCAAAGGATGACGAGATCGATCTCGTTAAGGTTCCGGGTTCATTTGAAATCCCATTGGTTGCCAAAAAAATGGCCGAAAAAGGCGTATATCACGCTGTTGTCTGCCTGGGAGCGGTGATCAGAGGTGACACACCCCATTTTGATTTCGTGAGCACCGAAGTTTCCAAGGGGGTAGCACTGGCAAGCATGGAAACAAAAGTGCCAGTCCTTTTTGGAATTATCACCGCAGATACACTCGAGCAGGCTATCGAACGTGCGGGAACCAAAGCCGGAAATAAGGGTTGGCATGCGGCAATGGCCGCCGTGGAAATGGCCAATTTGATCGAAGTTGTTGATCGGGCATGATGATGGGCGGGCGTCGCGCATCACGGGTACGTGCCATGCAGGCGCTTTTTTATATGGATATGAACCGGAACATTTCCGGTGAAATGTTTGAGCGCTACTGTAACAATTTCGGTTCTCCGCAGGAGGCGCTTCCTTTTTTTACAAAGCTGGTAAAGGGCGTTATCGCCGCCAAACCTGAAATCGATGCGATTATCAAACGCTTTTCCAGCAACTGGAAAATGAGCCGCATGTCCGGTGTCGACCGAAACATCATGCGGATTGCAGTATATGAACTTTTGTTCTGTGATGATATCCCGCCAAAAGTGACGATCAACGAGGCGATTGATGTTGGGAAAAAATTTGGTGCCGAAGAATCAGGTGCGTTTATCAACGGCATCTTAGACAGTGTCCGAATCGAACTGGAAAAGAAAAATGTTTGTTTCAAAACTTAAATTGACTGCCAATAAGACCCTAACCCCAGAAAATACTCATTGTCGCACACAAAAGATTTTTTGCGAGATTGCCAAGGCTGCAAAACAACCATTCGACAGGAGGCCGAATTGATAATTAAATCATTAGCGGTTGGCCCTTTAATGGCCAACTCTTTTATTTTGGGCTGTGACCAAACAAAAGAAGCGGCTGTCATCGATCCGGGTGATGAAACCGATCGGATTCTGTTTTCGCTGGCCGAATCAAAGCTAAGAGTAAGGTATATCATCAACACCCACGGCCATTTCGACCACGTGGGAGGAAATAAAAAACTAAAAGATGCGACCCATGCGAATCTTATGATCCACGCCCTCGATGCCCCGATGCTGAAACACCTTTCAACGACGGCCGCAAGCTGGGGGATTTCAGCAGATGACTCATCACCACCCGATCAAGAGCTGAAAGATAATGACACCGTCACCTTCGGCAGTATCACGCTGAAGGTGATTCACACGCCGGGCCACTCACCGGGAGGAATTTCACTTTATACCGATGGTTGTGTCTTCGTGGGGGATACTCTTTTTCAGGGTTCGATCGGACGTAGCGACTTTCCGGGTGGAGATCACCAAACATTGATATCCAGTATCAGGAATAGGCTATTTGTGCTCGGCGATGAAGTACGGGTTTTTCCGGGGCATGGCCCTGAAACCACCATCGGTCAGGAAAAAAAATATAATTCCTTTGTGAAACTGGGATAAAATGTGCTTAAGTATCATATTGCTTTAAAACGCACCCAGCTGGCACGATTTGATTTTTATTCCCATCGCCTCGCCGGCACGACTGACTGTCAACCGTTGTACATTTAACCGCGACGCAATAATCCAGGCACTTTTGCACGGCAGCTTTCCGTTGACCAATGCATTTTCGATGGCGTGTTCTAGATCTAGTATCGGCTTTGTTTGAGATTTTACCGGTTTTTTTTCTTCCTTATAACCGAACAACCCCAACTGGCATTTGATAATGTTAACTCCGAGCAGATCAGCTGATATGCCGACTTCAGCGGGTGAGACCTGAAGTTTTTCTGAGATTTCAAATGCATCCTTACAGGAAAGCACCTTTTCTTTTATGCGTTTTGATATTTCATCTCCAATGGCAATGTCTAATTTAATTTCAGGTCCATGCTTCGCTGTAAAACGTTTCTTTTTACGCAAACCCATTCAATGTCTCCTTTCCGGACACGTCGAACATGATGACTTACAATGCGGGGCTTTGCTCATCGTCATCCAAATCGCTTTATCTGTTTATCACGCGGCCTCTTGTTATGCAACGGATATGAACGTTTTTTCTGGTTTTAATTTGTTTTTCACCGCAAATTGCATTATACAATTAATGTTGACAGTCTCGTAAAAAGTCATTTGCGAACGGTTTTGAGCATTTTGGGAAAAAGCGTTTTGATAGGTGGTACGTTAAAAATTTCAAGCTGTTTGAGGAGGTTACG
>CAZSON010000068.1:0-13404 GCA_964608375.1 uncultured Desulfobacter sp.
AAGCGTAAATTCCCCAATCCCCTTGTCCATGAATCCATGATTAGCCTACGAAACTACAAAGGCACATTACGCCAAGTTGTGATGCGCAATAATGGCCGTGAAAAACCCGCATTTCTCGTTACTAATGATTTTGATATGCCCCTCGAGCTGATCGTTGGCAATTATGCCCGTCGATGGCGTGTATAAGATGGTATTGCTGAAGCCGTCAAATTTTTTCATCTAAACGCCTTGTCCTCGCCTATTCTGGTCAAGGTGCATTTTGATGTTGTGATGACTATGGTGGCAGACACTCTTTACACCATGCTGGCTCACAAATTGCGCGGTTTTGAAGATTGCGATGCCCCCAAAATTTACCGTCACTTTGTACGGGGTAAAGAAACAATTATTGTAAAAGATAGGATCGTTAATGTAATATATCCACGCTGTGCTCATAACCCTATCCTAAGGGCTGTACCATGGGATGACCTTCCTTGTACTCTTCCTGGACTCAGTCGAGCAAAATTAGGGCTCAGTTTTCAATAAAACATGATCACGGAAATGTTATATTTATATGACGATTATAGCTCTGCGAAAATCGGTGATAATATCAATTTGATGACGATGTTTACCAACCATAATCGCCACATACGCTTCGCCTTGCTTCGTAACCAATCGCCCGGCCAGGTAGCGACAGTTACTGCCACTTTTTGTAGTAATACCGTTCAAACGATTCCAGGCGCCTGCTGCATAAGCCGGCCCACATTCTTCTTCCGCACAACTAAAAAGAATTTCCATTCCCGCTTTTCGTAAAGCGGTTTCATAATTTTTATAAATTTCTAAGATAGACCGGTCTCTTGGGTTGGCGTAATTAAGTCGGGTTACTTTACCCTGTAGCGTTCTCCCCTGTAATTTATTTTTGTCACTCAATCCAACTACTAATTTATATTCATTAAATTCTTTAACATTTTTTCTAGATATAACAGATCCTGGGTAACGGGATATGAGAGGGTGATCATTTTCTTCAGAAAACACAGGGAAATTATAAAACCCCGATATCAATAAAGACATGAGACTGATAGAAAGAAACTTTTTCATGATCTTTCTCCTATTTTGTAATTACGTACTGTCCAAAAAAACCTACCGGATGAATGCCAACCCAGTATACGACTCCACCAAAACACTATCACTCGATTTGGATTTTTTGGGATTCATTTTTTCATTTTTTTCAGGCAATCCATTATATTGCCCGTATTTTTATAGCTAACATTTACGGTAACATTTACGGGGCGCTTTAGTTTGGCTTTGTCAAAAGAATCTGAAATTTTGGTTGCAACAAAAGTCATCTTGAAACCGCCCATGTTCACTTCTGTTTTTAATGGAACCCAGTTCAACATGCAGGTTTTGCTGCCCATATTTTTTATTTCCCAGACCTCACAGTTTTTGCCCAGGATTTTTTCTTATCCAATTTTTTTACCGCCCATTTGCACCATTATGTTCTTGCCCAGATCCTGTAATTCTTTAGCGCTCATATTTTTCAATAAAGGATTTTTCTGTTTAGTGCCGGTATTGGCACTTAAATCAACGGTATAAATCCAGGCGCCTTCTGTAAAGGTTGCGGTGTTGATTTGCTGGGTGAAACCGGCGACTTTAGTTTTTAGGACGGTATATTTTGCTTCATGTGCTCCCCAATCGGTAAAATAAAGATCTTCCGTACCACTTTGCATGCTGCCGTCAACACGGTATGAAATATGGGCTTGTTTCAGTCCATAGCGTTTCCCCTGATTTTGAGCGCCTACCATTGGCAAAACGCAAAACAAAACGATAAAGATGATTCCCACTGTGATCATACTTTTTCTAATAGCATTGTCTCCTTGCAAATATCTTTTTTGATCTGTGATTTTTGCGGAAGTTGATAATGGATGACTGTTTCGGGATTGAAAAGATTTGGATAGTTTTGTTCTAAAACAATAAGAATTTTCCTTTTTCGAAACCAGATCAACAGAAAACCAAGGTTGCGTAACGGCTGGAGATGAGTAGCGACATATTGTGTGGCCACCGATGCGGCAGCAAGCCCCGATCGGTTTCAGACAACCAGCATTCAGATAGAGGATGAAGATCGTATTGTCAAGAAGGTTTTTTTGCTGCGAATTGACTAAGAATATTGTGCCAGTCTGTAAATTTAGGAAAAAATGGCGGGGTCGTCAAGGAGAAAAGTGGCTTATCATATGAGAGTTAGAGGGAAAGTCTATCTATGTTCTGTCAATTCTAAATAAAAAACCGGTTAAAATATTAATTTTAATCTTACCTTAATCTTATTTTAATCATACCTTAATATTATAAACTATATGCTATCTGAAATATAATTTTTCTTGTCTTAAGCCCATGGAATACAGAACATACCTAGAAGGAGGTATTTGAAAATGTCTATTAGACAAAAACAGGGTGTATTTAAGCATCTCGAATCTAAAGTACAGTCTTACGCACGATCATTCCCGGACCTATTCAAGTATGCACGCGGCGTCGAAGTGTGGGATGTGCTTGGTCGTCGATACCTGGATTTTCTAGCTGGCGCAGGTGCTTTGAACTACGGACACAACAACCCCGCTTTCAAGAGTGCATTGATTGATTACATCCGACATGACGGAATCACCCATAGTCTTGATCTGCATACGTCAGCTAAAAAGAAATTTCTGATAGCCATGCGCGATATTGTGCTTGAGCCTCGGGGCCTTGACTACGTCATACAATTCACCGGGCCCACCGGTACAAACGCGGTCGAAGCAGCGCTTAAGATCGCACGCAAGGCAACGGGTCGAACGAACGTTATTTGCTTTACAAACAGCTTCCACGGCGTATCCACAGGCGCCCTGGCTGCTACTGGAAATAAGCACCACCGCGGCGCTGCGGGGGTGCCGTTATACGGCACGAGTGTATTTCCCTATGATGGCTATTTCGGCTACGATACAGATACGATTGAGTACCTGGATCGCATGATCTCGGATGCCTCCAGCGGCATCGATTATCCTGCCGCGGTGATCGTGGAAACCGTTCAAGGTGAAGGTGGTCTCAATGCGGCAAGCATGAAATGGCTTAAGCATCTGCAGGCACTCTGCAATGAGAGAAATATCCTTCTCATTGTGGATGACATTCAGGCGGGTTGCGGCCGTACCGGCACTTTCTTCAGCTTTGAGCCGGCCGGGCTTAAGCCTGATATCGTGACTCTTTCCAAATCACTGTCCGGCTATGGCCTACCGCTTGCTGTAGTGCTGCTTCGGCGAGAGTTAGACGTATGGAAACCGGGCGAGCATAACGGTACTTTTCGGGGTAACAATCATGCCTTTGTGACTGCAACCGAGGCACTCGAACGCTACTGGCGCAGCGGGGACTTCGCCCAAAAAGTGAAGACGAAGAGTGATCATCTCGAAGGTCGGTTAAATGAGTTTATTGCCAGATTCTCACCGCATCTGGTCAAGACGCGCGGCAGAGGCATGATGCGGGGTTTGCTCTTTACCGATCCTGATCGTGCGGCGGCGGTTGCTGCAAATGCCTATAGTCGCGGCCTAATCATAGAGCGTTCAGGACCGCAGGATGAGGTTGTTAAATTACTGATGCCGCTCACTATAACCCGCGTCGAGTTGGACGAAGGTCTGGATATACTTGAGTGCGGCCTAATTAAAGAATTTGGTGACGGCATGGTTGCCCAAATCCGTAAAACGGAGACTTTTGAAAATCGCCTCATGGCAGGTGTTTTATGCTAAAAAAGATACTCGTACGCAATGATTCTAATAACGATATTCGCTGGCGCCCCGGTGAGCGGCTGCATCATTTATTCGAGAGCCGTTGCGATCAGTTTTCGGAATCTGGCGATACGCAGCATTTGGCCGTTGATAGTATGGAAGGTTCATGGAGCTATAAAGAGCTGGACAAACGCGCCAATCAACTAGCCCGCTACATGAAAGATCAGCGATTAGGAGCAGGCGATATTATCGGTTTGTTGTTTGATAAGAGTGTTCACAGTTACATATCAATGCTGGCCGTGCTGAAGATTCACGCGGCCTATGTGCCTCTTGATCCTGCCTTCCCTGTGGATAGAATCGCCTTCATCGCCCGTGATGCCGGCCTGAACTCAATCCTTACCATGTCTCAGTATCTTCCTCTGACAGAAGATTCGGGTTTATCAGTGCTATGTGTGGACACAGCGTCCGCACGAATTAACTCACAGGCGAATAGTAGGCTTTATGAAAGCGATACAGGCCGGCCGGTAAGTGAACTTTGTTACATAATCTATACCTCCGGCTCGACAGGACGTCCCAAGGGGGTACCCATCGAGCATGCCGGTATCTGCAATTTCGTTCGCGTGGCGGCTGAGGTCTATGGATACAGGAGTACGGACCGGGTCTATCAAGGCCTTACAATCGCCTTTGACTTTGCTGTAGAAGAAATCTGGGTACCTCTCATTGTGGGCGCCACTTTATTGCCCAATCAAACGGGCAACAGCCTGTTGGGCGGCGACCTCTCTACATTTCTACGAAATCAAAAGGCAACGGCGATGTGCTGTGTACCAACCCTGCTCTCAACCATTGACGAAGAATTACCCGGTTTACGTTTACTGATTGTCTCCGGAGAGGCCTGTCCCGAAGACTTGATCACACGTTGGCATAGTCCAAAACGTACAATTCTGAATGCGTACGGTCCAACTGAAACGACGGTGACCGCTACGCTGGCAAGACCGAGACCGAACGAACCTGTTACTATCGGCAAGCCACTGCCAACTTACTCCATCGTAATTCTGGAGCCGGGCACTGAAAAGGTGATTCCATTCGGAGAAGTGGGCGAAATTGCTATTGCGGGGGTTGGTGTTGCACGGGGTTATCAAAACCGGGAAGATCAGACGCGTAAGGCTTTTATCAAAGACTTTCTCAACATCCCAAATAATCCATCCGGTCTCATTTATCGCACCGGCGATCTCGCTCGCATTAATGAAAACGGCGATATAGAGTACCGGGGAAGAATCGACACCCAGGTCAAAATCCGTGGTTATCGTATCGAACTGACTGAGATTGAGTCTGTCATCCTGCAAATTCCACAAATTGGTCAGGCTGTCGTCAATACCTTTGAATCCATACAGGGTGTTAAGGAACTGGTAGCGTATTACACGCTAAAAGCTGATGCGCAACGATTGCCCCAGGAAGAACTGGTTGATGTGTTGCGCAGCCTGTTGCCGAACTATATGGTCCCGGCCTTCTACGAATATCTGGCTGAAATGCCCATGATGGCCAGCGACAAGGCTGATCGCAAGGCGTTGCCCGAGCCTTCCGGTTTACGCATGAATGTTGATGGGAATCATACGTTTGTTGAACCGCAAAGTCCGTTGGAGAAAGACATTGCTCGGGTACTGGCCTGTCTGTTGAAGCTCGACGCCGTGTCGGTTGAAGATAATTTCTTTGATGACCTGGGAGCAAACTCTTTGCTTATGGCGCAGTTCAGCGCCCGGTTACGCAGCGAACTCGGTATTTCAGATTTTTCCATGCGTGAAATTTATACCTGTCCCAGCGTGCGGAAATTGTCTGAATTTCTGGAGTCTACCGGTCAAAAACGGATGCCGTTACGCAGAGACAATCCCAGTCATAAGGCCACGAATTGGCAATATATTCTAACGGGTATCGCACAACTCGGGTTCATCTTCGCCTGGGCCTATGGCTACATGTTTCTCTTGTGGAAAGGCTATGCATGGATTATTGAGGCTCCGGATTCGCTGAATGCCTATGGTCGAACGCTTTTGTTTTCCACTCTATTATTTGCGTTATCTGTTTTGCTGCCCGTAGGCTTGAAATGGTTGCTGATCGGCAAGTGGAAAGCGGAAGAATTTCCGGTCTGGAGCCTCAGATATCTGCGTTTCTGGATAGTAAAGTTTCTTATTCATTCTAACCCCATGGCTGCCTTCGTCGGCTCCCCCCTCTATAACGGATACCTCAAGTTGCTCGGCGCACGGGTGAGCTGGAAAGCTTTCATTCAATCGGGTTTCCCTGTCTGTACCGACCTGCTTTCAATTGGCGAGGGTGTTGTTGTGTATAAAAGAGCGATCTTAACCGGCTACAGGGCCGAATCCGGTCGTATCAGGACCGGAGGCATCACACTCGAACGCGACGCTTTTGTTGGCGAAGCCGCTGTCCTGGACATCGATACTGTAATGGAAGCGGGAAGTGAATTGGCGCACGCCTCGTCTCTACGAAGAGGGCAACGATTGAAAGCCGGTAAATACTATCACGGTTCGCCGGCACAACCGACTGCAAACCGATACCGGCAACTTGAAAAAGGTACGGTCAGCGTAACGCGCATGGCGCTTTTCTCGCTGGTGCAATTAGTCTTGATGTTTCTTGTATTTGTACCGCTGCCGATGTTGATCATTTACAATTTCTTAGGAGCGGATCATAACCACAGCAGTACAAAGATAGCTGACTTGCTACCAGAAACAGTAACCTTATCTCATCTTCTAGACCTTGTGACCTGGACCTCGCTGCTTTATGTTGTATTCATTCTGGCCGGTTTGGTTTTCATAATCCTGATGCCCCGCTTCCTGAATCTCTTTCTCAAGGAAGACAAGGTCTATCCGCTGTACGGTGTTCACTATGTCATTCATCGAATGCTTGAAGGTATCAGCAACTCAGCATCTTACAATATCTTGTTCGGTGACAGTTCTTATATCGTATACTTTCTCGGCGCTATCGGTTACAAATTTAAGGGGATGGAGCAGACCGGTTCGAATTTTGGTCTGAGCCACCAACATGACAATCCTTTTTTATCTGAATTTGGCAAAGGCTCAATGATCTCTGACGGGTTTGCGCTGCTCAATGCAGCCTATTCGGCTAAATCATTCAAGCTCTCCAGGGCGAGTATCAGCGCCAACAACTTTGTTGGAAACAATATCGTTTATCCCGCTCGGGCTAAGGTCGGTGAAAACTGTCTTTTGGGAACAAAAGTGATGGTGCCGACCCATGGCCCTGTACGGGAACATGTAGGTTTACTGGGATCTCCCTGCTTCGAGATTCCACGTTCTGTGCGCCGTGACCGCCGATTCGATGCTTACAAACGAAAGGATGTGTTGGGTAAGCGGCTCAAACAGAAGAATATCTCGAACCTCATGACAATGCTTTTTGTCCTGCTGTCAAACCTAATCGCCTTAAACATGTTGATCACAATCTGGCTTTACACCTATCTGCGGTTTATTAAGTACGAAGCGCTTTATATTACCGGTTTGTTCATGGTTGCGGGAGCGGTTCTTTTTTTCTATTATATTCTAGTCGATCGCGCAACTTTAGGCTTCCGTCCTCTGCAGCCGGAATATTGTTCCATCTATGATAAATATTACTGGAAACACGAACGCTACTGGAAACTCGGATTTAGCAATCGCAGTGTTATCAAGGGAATCTTTGGCATGTTGAGCGGAACTCCTCTTAAGGGAGTGCTGTGGCGAGGGATCGGTGTAAAGGTAGGCAAAAAGCTATTTGACGATGGGACCTATATCTCTGAAAAATCACTTGTTTACATTGGCGACTATTGTACTCTGAACGGTTTTTCGGTTCTCCAGTGTCATTCCCTTGAAGATGGCACGTTTAAGTCAGATTACAGCTTTATCGGGAATGAATGCACGATCGGAGTAAACGCATTTGTTCACTACGGCGTAGACATGCAAAATGACGTTACCCTGGAACCAGATTCATTCCTGATGAAGGGTGAACATCCGGATGCCCACTCAATATGGCAGGGAAACCCCGCCAAAGCAATGCTTGCTGAAATAATCACCCTTAACGCGGAAAATAATATGATAACGGACCCAATTAGTACGCTGGATATCAAACAAGTCACTCCGCATGAACCACTGGCGGCTTGAATGTAGCTAAGGAGTAAATAGAGATGATTGAATCGCATAATCGCTTAAAGGGCCAGCAAGTTCGTCTGGGCGCTCTGCTCGAGGAAGACATCAAGACAATACTCGGCTGGTATTGTGACACACGCTTTCTTGACCTTTGGGACTCAGATCCTCTGGTTGATCGTACCGAAAGCGCAGTGAGCGACTGGATGGATGAGCTGGACGGTGACAGGAGCCAGGTCGTATTTGGTCTTCGGCGCCTCGGCAATGATAAACTGGTGGGCATGGCACATCTGGATGATATCGAATGGTCAAACCGGGTAGCCGATATAGGAGTTGCGATTGGCAATCCCACCCACTGGGGAAAAGGTTGGGGTACGGAAGCCACACGCCTGTTAGTCAATTACGGGTTCACGGAGTTGAATCTGTATCGATTGCAGTTGAGCGTGATGGCATACAACACCCGTGCTATCGGTCTTTATGAGAAAATAGGTTTTAAACACGAAGGCACATGGCGTGAATTTGGAGAGCGGAATGAAAAACGCTACCACATGCACTTATACGGGCTGCTGCGACATGAGTGGGATAACAAAGAGGGCTAAACGTCAAATGGGCGCAGAGATAGGTAACACTTATTGTGGAGCGAGATTGATTGCCGGTAATTAATTCTACAAGTGTTATTGATGCAAAATTTTTATGATATTTTATCGCGAGTGCCGTTGCTTGATGAAGTTAAAGCAATTTATCCCTTTCAAGTATTTAATGTACCCGAGGTTTCTGTATGGGTGTTTTCGGTTGATAAATGCAAACTACACACGAACGAGCTATTTCAATTTTTGAGCAGTGATGAGAGAAACCGAGTGTACAGCCTTCGGCACATGGAACGTAGAAGTGCTTACATTGCTGGTCGTGCCTTATTGAGAGTTTTGTTATCCAGTGTTACCGCACGCGAAGTAAGTCCCGGCGAATGGTTTTTCGAAGTCTACAAACACGGAAAGCCGCGCCTATCTATGCTATCAGAAATGGAATGGAAGTTCAGCCTTTCCTACACAAAGGAGATATTGGCTATCTCTCTTTCAGAAAGGTATGAAACTGGCTTAGATATTGAGTCCGCAGATACCATCGTGCCCGACATAATACCATGGTTTCTTCTTTCGCCCGGCGAAGTGAGAGTATTACATACGCTGCCGAAAGAGGAACAAGTTACATATTTCATGAAGATATGGACCCTTAAGGAAGCAATATCAAAATGCGTTGGATCGGGCGTATCTCTTGATTTTTCTACCCTTCATATAGATATCGATCCACTGCGCGTTACGATTACACGAGGAGACGGCACACTTAACACCCCGCCTCTGTTACACCAGGAAGAGATCAGAATTGGAATCGATCGGTTCTATTTGTCGATTGCCGCCATGTGAACTCTATGCTATACTCATGGTACTATTATATGGGAACTATACAGTAGTCTGATCTATAATTCTGGGTAAGGATATAATAAATGTGGTCCCCTCCTCCATTTTGTTTTCAACTTCAATCCTGCCCTGGTGGGCCGCTGCAATATCTTTGGCTATACTCAGGCCAAGTCCTGTGCCTTTCTGTTTTCCTGTTGTCCCCTTATTATATCTCCTTCTGGATGCATCTGATCTGTAGAACCTTTGAAATATCTTTTCTCTCTCCTCGGCAGATATACCAATACCTGTATCGGACACCTTTATAACAGCCATATCAGCGGTATCTTGCAAGTCTATTATTACCTCGCCATATTTACGGTTATATTTGATTGCATTATCAACGATATTCACTAACAACTCTATGAGGTGCTCCTTGTTTCCCACGAGATATATGTCTTTTCCAGGGCAATAATTAAGTTTTAGCTTTACTTCTCTCTGTTCTGCAATAGGCCTCATCATTGATGTTATGTTGCTAAGGAGTGCATTGATGGAAAGCCTCTCTTTATAAAAAGGAGCCTTCTTTTGTTCAAGAAAGGATATGGTAAGAAGGTCCTCAATGAGTACTTCCATTCTTTCTGTATTATCAAGGATGACCTTCAGGGCATCCGTATATTCTTCAGGACTTCTTTCTTTTCTTAAGGGTATTTCACAGTAGCTCTTGATTATAGAGGTTGGGCTTCTAAGCTCGTGAGAGGCATCTGATATAAAACGTTTCTGTTCTTTAAACGATCTTTCAAGTCGATTCAGAGTGGCATTAAATGCCTTTGCAAGCTCCTTCAATTCCTCACTTAGTTTATCTTCATGGACCCTCTTATCCATACTCTTTTCACTGATATGTCCCACTTCCTGAGAGAACTCCTTGAGAGGACGTAAAGAAAGCCAAGCTATTAAAAATCCACCGAGACCCGAAAGGAGAAGAGCTATCGGAATGGTATAGAGTATAAGCGTTCTCAATGACTTTAAGAAGCTGTAAACTTCCTCAAGGGTCGCTGCAGATTGTATAATAAAGGTATATCGCTTATCTACATGAGGTAGTTTAATTGTGACCTTTTGGGTAAGCAGCCTTAAAGGTTCTCCGTTAGGACCTGTTATAGTTTCAAAGTATTTCTTCTCCATAAGGGTGTTTGCAATAGACAGCGGTAGGGAGTGATTCTTAAGTGAGGGCGATATAGCCAGGGAGGTGCCGTTTTCAAAGAATATCTGATAGTAGTAACCTGAAAGAGGGATGTCGTAAAGGCTTATTCCCCTCTCAATTCCTGCTTTTTTCTCAACAAGCTCGAAGTATATTACTCCATCCCTGTATACCTCTATCAAGCTGGCAAAGAACAGTGATTTGGTCTGGAGAAAGCTGTCTACTGCCGAGAGGGAGACCATCTTCTGCTCTTTATAAAGAAAGAAACCAAGCCCTATGGAGAATATTGAGAAGGCAAGGAGGAACCACAAAAAGAGTCTTGACTTTATGGAGTTAAGCATTCTATTCTCTAATGATGTATCCCGCTCCCCTTACTGTGTGGATCAGTTGTATCGGGTGATCTTTGTCGATCTTCTTCCTGAGGGTGGTTATGAATACGTCAATAACGTTGCTATCGAGATCAAAGGAGTCATTGTAGATATGTTCGGTTATCTCAGTCCTTGACAGAACCGTATTTTTGTTGTAGGTCATATATTCTAACAAAGCATATTCCCTGGCTGTTAAGGAGATACTTTTATTCTTTCTCTTGACCTCTTTCCTTGCTGTGTCTATCTCGAGGTCCTGTATCTTCAGGATAGCCCTTCTTTCAGGGGTTTTACGCCGAATAATAGCTCGCAACCTAGCCATTAATTCTGCAAATTTAAAAGGTTTCGTCAGGTAGTCATCAGCACCTGTGTCAAGTCCTTTAATCTTATCCTCTAAGTCAGTTCTGGCAGTAAGCATAAGGACCGGGGTGATAATATCTTTATCCCTAATGGTGTTAAGGAGAGAGAGGCCATCTAGCTTAGGCAGCATAATATCAAGGATTATTCCATCATAAGGGATCTCGCTCGCCATATAGAGCCCCTCTTCTCCATCATGGCATATATCCACGCTATAACCCTCTTCTTCAAGGCCTTTCTTTAAAATACGGGCCAGATATTCTTCATCCTCTACAAGGAGTATACGCATTAAAAATATTTCCTCTTTTGTGTTTTAGTTGAATATAGATAAAAATTAGATAAAATATAAATATTATAAAAACGGCCATCATAACCCGGCAACCGACTATCTGAATTCAGATATCGGAAAGCGGTCGTTCTGTCAAGAAGGCATTTTTCTTTAAATGAGCTGAAATTTAGCTATTTTGGGTATAGGAAGTCTGACCGAACGACTGTGCGTTTTTCTGCCTTTGCTGTCAGCTACGACGTGGCTTCGTAAAAATAGTCCCCTGCGGGGCAGCCAGTCGTAAACAAGAAAGCCCAAATTTATCGAAGGGGCTTTCTAAAATCCGATTGCATTAGAGATAACCGAGTGATCTTAATTTCTGGATATCCTTTTTATAGTAATTTTTCATTCGGATATATCGCCGATAGATCCCATTTAGCTTCGTTTTCAGCTGTTCAATTATGCCTGTATCGATCGGTTCCATAGATCCGGCGGGAGCGTAAAGAGTCACATTTTGATGCCCAATGACGGCATATGTGAAATAAGCGTTGGCAATAAATCGTTGTTTCTTCCAAAATGCAGCGGCAACCCGATCCGGATCTTTAAACTTTCCACCCCGCAGTAAAGCAAGAAGACTGTCACTCTCAAGAATTTTGTCATAATGATGATTGTCTTTTTTATCAAAAAATTCAACCAGCGTGGGAAAAATATCGATATTTTGAACCGCCGCATCAAGGGTACGGCGCTTGGTTTGAAACGGCAGCTTTATTATAAGAGGGATATGAAGCTCTTCATGGGTAAGGCGTTGGCAGTGATCCCAAAGATGGCCATTATCACCCAACTCCTCACCATGGTCTGATGTGAGAATAATGAAGGTGTTTTTATATCGGCCGGTCTCTCTCAGGTATTTAAAAAGACGACCTATTGCGGAATCAACGTAACGAAATTCTTCGTCATAGGCGTTGATGCGAAATTGACGATGCGCACCTGTGACCGATGCGTTCTTCTATCCAACGGTCAGGATACCCTTCTTCCAATGCGGACCGCCGATATTTTCTGCACGTCTATCCCGGTTAAACGTTTCGGTTTTGTTATAGTAACGCGGATAACCACCGGATGGCCGCATCCGTGATAGACCTGGCTTTTCGCGTCGCCAGACGGTGGTGATCAAGTCCGTTTCAATCATCATACAGGGAGGGCAAACTCCTGGTCGAGATTCGATCTTTGTTTCAAAAGCTGCTCCTGGGCGATGAAGGCGGCTGTTTGGTATTTTCGGGCTTTGAAGTACTCTGCCAGCGTTAAATCCGCTTCTCGAGCAGGAACGGGGGCTTCATATCTGGACATCATTATATTCCACATGGAAGGGCGGGTGCAAGCGGCTTGAGCAAAGGCATTACGAAAAAGGCTTGCCTGTTTGGAGAAAGCAGCGATATTGGGCGAAGTGTCATGCGGATAGCCATAAGCGCGCAAGTGATCAGCCCTTAAGGTATCGACTACGATGAGAATTACATTAGCTGAGTTTTTCCCTGCGAGGAAAAAATGCCAAACAGATGCCAGAAGTAAAATTAAAAGTCCACCGGCAAGTAAAAAAAACCGCTTGCCTTTTGACTGGCGATACGCCATTAATCGATGCCTTTATATTGCCTCTATCGTTTTAAGCTGACAGTTTAAATTGATTTGATATTGATAAGAATTTCCTTTTGAACGGCTTGGCCATCATAAAAGAGGAATATAAAACTGAAATGTGTCACAAAACTGCCACGTTTGCCAAATCGTCAAATTATGCCGGTCTGTAAGTTAGAAAAAAGAGGCGGGGTCGTCAAGGAGAAAACCGGCTCAATATTTGTATTGATTTTTTTTCAAATTCTCTTTTATAAGCCTCAAAGAGAGGGATAAAATGCCTGAGCTCGCATATTTAAACGGCAAGATAGTTCCCATTGAAAAAGCAACGGTTCCTATTGAAGATCGCGGATATCAGTTTG